>CAZKKP010000230.1:0-6514 GCA_964553295.1 uncultured Thermoanaerobaculia bacterium
GAGATCCACTTCAGCCCCGACGGCGCCCGGATCGGCTTCATCGCCGGCGCCGATCTGAACGACCCCGCCGACGGCACCCTTTTCGTGGCGCCGGTCAGCGGGGGGTCGCCGACCGCCCTGACGGCCGCGCTCGAGGCGACCGTCGAGGACCTGGCCTGGGAAAGCACGGGCTCGCTCGTCACCCTCGTCGCCGAGCGGTCGTCGAGCGCCCTGATCCGCTTCGACCCCGCCACCGGGCAGGGCCGCAGGCTCGCGGTGGACGGCGGCGACGCCGTCTTCACCTCGCTGACCGTGGGCGGCGGTCGCCTCGCCCTGGTCGGCAGCTCGCCCCGCCATCCCGCGGAGGCCTTCGCCGCAGCCCTCGACGGCGGCGAGGCGCAGCGGCTGACCGACTCCAATCCGTGGCTCGCCGAGGTCGCTCTCGGCCGCCAGGAGTCGATCACCTGGAGGGCGCGCGACGGCCTCGAGCTCGAGGGCGTCCTCGTGCATCCGCTCGAGCGCGCCGAGGGCGAGCGGGCGCCACTGGTGCTCGCCGTCCACGGCGGCCCCGAGGCGCACGTGCGCAACGGCTGGACGACCCGCTACTCCGAGCCCGCCCAGGTGCTCTCCGCCCGCGGCTTCGCGGTGCTCTTCCCCAACTACCGCGGTTCGACCGGTCGAGGAACGGACTTCGCCAGGCTCGGCCAGGGCGACGCCGCCGGCGCCGAGTTCGACGACCTCGTCGACGTGGTCGACCACCTGGTCGAGATCGGGCTGGTCGATGGCGAGCGGGTCGGCGTCACCGGCGGCTCCTACGGCGGCTTCGCCACCGCCTGGCTCGCCACGCGCCACAGCGAACGCTTCCGCGCCGGCGTGATGTTCGTCGGCATCTCCAACCTGATCTCGAAGTTCGGCACCACCGACATCCCCAACGAGGAGTACCTGGTGCACTCCCGCCGCTACCCGTGGCAGGACTGGCAGCAGCAGCTTGAGCGCAGCCCGATCTACTGGGTCGAGCGGGCGCGGACGCCGCTGCTGGTGCTGCACGGCGAGGACGACCCGCGGGTCTCGGTGACCCAGTCCGAGGAGATCTTCCGGGCCCTGAAAGTGCTCGGCCAGACCCCGGTCCGGATGATCACCTATCCCGGCGAGGGTCACGGCAACCGCCGCGGCGCCGCACGGTACGACCTGATGCTGCGGCTGCTTGGCTGGATGGAGCACTACCTGGTAGGGCCCGGTGACGGCCTGCCGCCGTCGGATCTGGACTACCGCAGCGCTCGGGACGGCTGGGAAGACCCCGCCGCCAGCCAGTAGCGCGAGCCGCGACGGGCAAGGGGCGGCCGTCACCCCGCGACGCTGCGGGCCCGCACCTGGGTGACCAGGTCCGGGCGGTCGGTGAACAGGGCCGCGGCGCCGAGGCGGGTGAGCCGATCGGCTTCGGCCGGGTCGTTCACCGTGAACACGGAGAGGTGGACGCCTTCGGCTCGGCACTGGCCGGCCACCGACGCCACCGCCAGTCGGTGGTCCAGGTGCAGGGCGGTGGCGCTCGCCTCGTGGACCGCGCGCAGCGGCTCCAGGGCGTTCGACGACTCCGGGCCGACCACCGCCGCCAGCATCGACGACGACTCGAGCCGGCGGAGGCGGCGCAGCACCCGCGGCTCGTAGGACGACACGATCACGTGCTCGAGCATGCGGTGGTCGCGGAGCTGTCCGAGGAGCACCTCGGCGAACCTGTCCAGACGAGGTTCGGGCTCACCGTCCGACTTGACCTCCACGTTGAGCAGCGCGCGGCCCCGCATCGCGGCAAGCACCACCGGCAGCGTCGGCACCCGCTGACCGACGAAGCCGGGACCGAACCAGGCGCCGGCGTCGAGCCGGAGCAGGTCGCTGAGACGCGCCTCGTGGACCGCGCCGTGGCCGTTGGTGGTGCGCTCGAGCCGGCCGTCGTGCAGGCACACAAGGTGACCGTCGGCGGTCATCCGGACGTCAACCTCGACCATGTCTGCACCTGCGGCAACCGCACCCTGCACCGCGGCCAGGGTGTTCTCCGGCGCCACCGCGGCGAACCCGCGATGGGCGACGATCCGGGTCGGTCCAGGCCCGAGGTACTCCCGCGCCGTGCTCGCACGTCGGAAAGACAACCGCTCGACCATCGAACCACAATCGTACACCGAAGCGACGCTTCTGTACCCCCTGCAGATCGTGAGCGCCGTCACACTTCGATGACGCGGATCAGGTTGGTGGTGCCGCGCGTCGCCAGCGGCAGGCCCGCGGTGATCACCACCCGGTCGCCGGGCTCGGCAAGACCCCTCTCGCGACAGGCGCCGCGCACCCGGTCGAACAGGGTGTCGGTGTCGACGAAGGTCGGAGTTTCTGCGGGCCACACTCCCCAGGACAGGGTCAGCTGGCGACGCACCGTGAGCTCGGGACTGAGAGCGACCACCGGCACCGGTGGCCGCAGCCGGGCGAGCAGCCGGGCGGTGCTTCCCGACACCGTCGTGGCGACGATCATCCGCGCCCCGAGGTCTCGTGCGACGAGGCACGCCGAGCGACTGATGGCGGTCGCCTCGGGGTCGCGCAGCAGCTCCGACGGCGGCTCGAGCAGCAGGTCGCGGGTGTCGTACTCCCGCTCGACCCGGCGCGCGATCCGGTCGAGCATCGCCACCGCCTCGACCGGGTAGCTGCCGACGGCGCTCTCCTCGGAGAGCATCACCGCGTCGGTGCCGTCGAGCACGGCGTTGGCCACGTCGGTGGCCTCGGCGCGGGTCGGGCGCGGGCTGGACACCATCGAGCGCAGCATCTGGGTCGCGGTGATCACCGGTCTGGCCGCCCGTCGGGCCTCGCGGATCACCCGCTTCTGAATCAGCGGCACCTCCTCGACGGGCATCTCGACGCCGAGGTCGCCGCGCGCCACCATCACCCCGTCGACCGCGGCGAGGATCTGGTCGAGCCGCGCGACCGCCTGCGGCTTCTCGATCTTGGCGATGACCATCGGACGATGCGACGCCGCGGCGAGGATCTCGTGCACCGGCTCGAGGTCGCGTTCGTGCCGGACGAAGGAGAGAGCGACGAAGTCCACGCCCTCCTCGAGGCCCACCGCCAGGTCGAGGCGGTCCTTGCCGGTGAAGGCCGGCACGCGCAGCGTACTGCCCGGCAGGTTGACCCCTTTGCGCGAGGACACCGGCCCACCGACCACCACCACGCACTCGAGAGCGTCACCGGAGCGCTCCAGGACCTCGAGCTCGACGAGGCCGTCGGCGAGCAGAATGGCGTCGCCGGGAGCGACGTCCTCGACCAGGTGCTCGTAGTTGACGGGCAGGTCGGCGCCGTCAGCTTCCTCGCCCGTCACCAGGCGCAGCCGCTCGCCGGGCTCGAGAATCCGCTCCTCGACCGCCAGGCGGCCGAGGCGGATCTTGGGTCCGCCGAGGTCCTGGAGTATCCCGACCTCGCGGCCGAGCCGCGCCGCCACCTCGCGAACGCGGCGGATCGTCGCCCGGTGCTCCTCGCGGTGGCCGTGGGAGAAGTTGAGGCGGACGACGTCCATGCCAGCCGCAAGCAGTCGCTCGATCCCACCCTCGTCGCTCGTCGCGGGCCCCAGGGTGCAGACGATCTTCGTCCGACGGAAGGGTATTGTGCTGCTCAAGAGCGTCTCCGCTCGTCATGGTACACGGCGCCGGCGCCCTCTGGACCCATGCCGAGCCCCACATGAAGCGGTGATCCGTCGAGCAGGCGCCAGTCCCCACGAGGCGCGGCGGGGGTCGTGGGACAATGGTGGACGACGCTCTGGGACAACCGAGGGAGGTGACGCATGCCGACATTCGTCCTGATGACCCGGCTGGCGCCGGAGGCGGTGCGGGACGCCGCGGTCCGGCGGGCGATGGGTCGCGCCTGGTTGAAGAAGGTCCAGGCCGCCTGCCCCGAGGTGCGCTGGATCGCCCACTACGCGATCCTCGGACCCTACGACTTCATGGACCTCTATGAGGCGCCGGACGTCGA
Organism: uncultured Thermoanaerobaculia bacterium; assembly: GCA_964553295.1. Classification (GTDB taxonomy): domain Bacteria; phylum Acidobacteriota; class Thermoanaerobaculia; order Thermoanaerobaculales; family Sulfomarinibacteraceae; genus CAZKKP01. The sequence continues at coordinate 3,976 of CAZKKP010000230.1, forward strand.
GACCGCCCACAAGGTCTCCCTGATCTCCCGCGCCGAAGGGGCGGTGAGCGCCGAGAGCTGGCAGGCGCTGCCCTACGAGGCGTTCCTGCATCTCCTCGCCGAGGTCGAGCCGTAGGGGCTTCGCAGCTGAAAGCTGTCAGCTGTCAGTCATTGAACAGGGAGGGCTGATCGGGTTCGCCGTTCGGCGCCGCCTCGTCCGGATCGACGTCATCAGGGATGACGGCGTCGCCGTCGCCGGTGGGCACGGCGTCGCTGGCGCCGCGGCGCTTCTTGCGGATGCGGGCGACCGGCTTCGGGGCGAGGCGGTGGCCGCGTGCCGACACGCCGGTGATCTCGAGGGCCGCGAGATCGGCGGTCGCCTGCTTGACACGCTGCCGCTTCTGGGGCACGAAGTCGAGCTCGAGCAGGAGGTCGGCATCACCCTCGATCAGGTGGTCGATCCGTCCCTTGCGGTCCTTGACGAGCTCGTACTCCTTGTCCCGGATGAAGCTCTTGATGAGCACCTTCTTGGCGTAGGCGATGCGGTCGTCGAAGCGGTAGACCACGGTGAAAGTGCGTCCTGCCTCCGGGTCGAGCCGACCCGCCCAGATCACCCGGCCGGGGATCAGAATCTTCTCCTCGGCGCCGACCACCCGGTATGAGCCGTCCTTGGAGATCAGCAGGATGCGATCGTACTCCGAGACGTTGAGCTGGAAGGCTTCACCCTTGACCGCAGTGCCGAAGAAGCCGGTCTCCGGATCGTAGGCGACCTTGAGGTTCTGGCGCGCCACCTGACGGACGTCGACCGACCGGAAGGTGGTGATCTCCGCGCGCCGCGGCCAGCGGTTGCCATAGGTCGTGATGAGGTGGCGCAGGTAGTCGACGGTGGTGGCCGTGAGACGGTTCAGCTTGCGCTGGACCTCGACGATCGCCCTGACGGTGGCGTCCAGTTGCTGTCGGTTCTTGTCGAGATCGTACTGGGAGATGCGCCGGATCGGGATCTCGAGCAGGCGCTCGATGTCGTCGTCGTTGACCGGCCGCTCGAGCTGGTCGGAGAACGGCTCGAGCCCGGCGTAGACCTCGTACTTGACCTGATCGCGGCTGGTCGCCGACTCGATCCGCTTGTAGATCCGGTGCTCGATGAACAGACGCTCCAGGGACAGCCAGTGCTTGGCGTCCTCGAGGTTGGCAAGCTCGAGCTCGAGCTCGGCACGGAGGGTCGAGCGGAGCTGCTCGGTGAGCACGCACAGCACGCCGGTGACCGACATTTCCACCGGCCTGCGGTCACGGATCATCACCATGTTGGACGACACCGACACCTCGCAGTCGGTGTGGGCATACAGCTGCGGGATGACCTCGTCGGCGTACACCCCCCGGGCCAAGCCGATCTCGATCTCGACCCGGTCGGTGGTGAAGTCGTCGATCGAGGAGATCTTGATCTTACCCTTCTGGGCGGCGCTTTCGATCGAGGCGATCAGGCTCTCGGTGGTGGTGCCGAAGGGGATCTCCCGAATCACCACAGTCTTCTCGTCGCGGGCCTCGATCCGTGCCCGGACCTTGAGCCGGCCACGGCCGTCGTCCCACTCGGAGACGTCGACCAGGCCGCCGGTCGGCAGGTCGGGCAGGATCTCCACCGGCCGGTTCTCGAGGATTGCGATCTGGGCCTCGAGGAGCTCTGCGAAGTTGTGCGGCAGGATGCGGGTCGACATGCCGACGGCAATCCCCTCGGCGCCGATCAGAAGCAAGACCGGGAGCTTGGCCGGGAGAAAGACCGGTTCCGAGCTGCGGCCGTCGTAGCTCGGCCGGAACTCGGTGAGCTCCTTGCGGAACAACGTCTCCTTGGCCAGGTCGGTGAGCCGGCACTCGATGTAGCGGGGCGCGGCGGCGGCGTGACCGGTCACGATGTTGCCGAAGTTGCCCTGCTTCTCGATGAAGTACTCCTTGTTGGCGAGCACCACCAGGGCGTCGCCGATGGACGCGTCGCCGTGGGGGTGGAGCTTCATCGTCTCGCCGATGACGTTGGCCACCTTGTGGAACTTGCCGTCGTCGACCTTGAACAGGGTGGCGAGGATCCGGCGCTGGACCGGCTTCAGGCCGTCGCGGATGTCCGGGATCGCACGGTCGACGATGACGTAGCTCGCGTACTCGATGAAGTTCCGCGACATCAGGGGTTCGACGTGGGTCATGCGATGTCCGCGATCAGGTTGTCGATGATGTACCGCTTGCGCTCGGGGGTGTTCTTGCCCATGTAGAGCTCGAGCGACTGCTTGACCTCGCCCATCGAGCGAACGGTTACCGGCACCAGCCGGTCGTCGGTGGAGATGAACTGCTTGAACTCCTGCGGACCGATCTCCCCGAGCCCCTTGAAGCGGGTCACCTCGGCGCCGCGCAGACGAGCACAGGCGGCATCGCGCTCGGACTCCGAGTAGCAGTACGTCGTCTCCTTCTTGTTGCGCACCCGAAAAAGCGGCGTCTCGAGCACGAAGACGTGGCCGGCCACCACCAGCTCTTCGAAGTAGCGCAGGAAGTAGGTGAGCAGCAGGTTGCGGATGTGCATGCC
>CAZKKP010000231.1:0-6488 GCA_964553295.1 uncultured Thermoanaerobaculia bacterium
GCGGTGGCGCCGTCGTAGAGCGACGCGTTGGCCACCTCGCAGCCGGTCAGCTCGGCGATCAGGCTCTGGAACTCGAAGATCACCTGGAGGGTGCCCTGAGAGATCTCCGGCTGGTACGGAGTGTACGAGGTGAAAAACTCGGCCCGGGACAGCACGGCGTCGACCACGCTCGGCTGGACGTGGCGGTAAACCCCGGCGCCGAGGAACGAGGGCATGGCAGCCATCGAGGTCGAGGCTGCGGCGAGGCGGCCGAGATCGCGGCTGACGGTCGTCTCGTCGGCGCCGTCGGGGATCGGCACCCGGTCCACGCAGACCTCGGCAGGGATGGTGGCGAACAGCTCGTCGACGCTCGTCAGACCGAGCTCGTCGAGAAGGGCGCGCCGGTCGTCTTCGCCGGCGCCGATCCAGGGGTGCATCAGTGACTCTCCTCCTCGAGCAGCTTCTCGTAGGCGGCCGGGTCGAGCAGGTCGCCCTCGAGGGCGCCGGCGATCTTGACCAGCCAGCCGTCCCCGTAGGGGTCCTCGTTGACCAGGTTGGGCTCGTCGGCGAGTCGCTCGTTGACCTCGACGATGTCGCCGGCCACCGGAGCGTTGAACTCGGACACCGCCTTGACGGATTCCAGGGTGCCGATCTCGGTGCCGGCGTCGACGCCGGTGCCGACCTCGGGGAGCTCGATGTAGACCACCTCGCCGAGCTGATCCTGGGCATAGTGGCTGATGCCCACCACGACCAGATCGCCCTCGGCCCGGGCCCACTCGTGCGTCCGCGCGTACATCAGGTTGTTCGGTACCGACATCTTGATCCTCCTCACTTCCTTTTTCGCGAGTAGAACGGCAGCTCGACGACCCGGGCCCGCGCTCGCCGGCCGCGGATCTCGACCAGGAGCTCGGTTCCGAGGGCGGCGCGGTCGGCCGGCAGGTAGACCATGCCGAGGGCGCGTCCGAGAGTCGGCGACTGGGTCCCGGAGGTGACCCGGGCCACCGGCTGCTCGTCGCCCTCGGCGAGGAAGACCGGGTAGCCGTGCCGGGCGATGCCGCGGTCGAGCATCGCGAACCCGACCAGCTGCCGCTCAAGGCCCACCTCCTGCTGCCGCTCGATCACGTCACGGCCGATGAAGTCGCCTTTGTCGAGGCGGACAATCCATCCCAGGCCCGCCTCCAACGGCGTGGTTGTGTGGTCGATGTCGTTTCCATAGAGACACATACCGGCTTCGAGCCGAAGTGTGTCGCGAGCCCCGAGCCCGGCCGGTAGCAGCCCCTGAGGCGCTCCGGCTGCGAGGATCCCGCGCCACACCTCGGCGGCGTGAGCCGGCGCCAGATAGACCTCGAAGCCGTCCTCGCCGGTGTAGCCGGTGCGGGCGACCAGGGCGCGACGGCCGCAGACCTCGCTCCAGGCGAAGCGGTAGTACTTGAGGGTCGACAGGTCGAGCGGCGTCAGTGGAGCGAGGATCTCGAGGGCCAGCGGACCCTGCAGGGCGAGCTGCGCCCAGTCGTCGGAGGCGTCCACCACCTCGAGCTCGGCCTCGTCGACCGCGAGCGCCTGCAGATAGGCGACGTCCTTGGCTCGGTTGGCCGCGTTGACCACGAGCAGGTACTCGTCGTCCGCCATCTTGTGCACCAGCATGTCGTCGACGAAGGTGCCCTCGGGATACATCAGGCCGGCATACTGCGCCCTTCCGACCGCCATCTTCGAGTGGTCGTTGCACGACACCCGCTGCACGAAGTCCAGGGCCCTGGCGCCGCGCACGAAGACCTCGCCCATGTGGGACACGTCGAACAGCCCGGCCCGGGTGCGGACGGCGGCGTGCTCCTCGCCGAGACCGCGGTACTGGACCGGAAGCAGATAGCCCGCGAACTCGACCATCCGGCCGCCGGCGGCGAGGTGCTCGTCGAACAGTGCGGTCTTCCGGCAGTCGCCCATCATCCCCTCTCCTCCCCGCGTAACACCGCGGAGGGTAGCACCTCGTCCAGGGGGAGGGAAGGTCCGGGGGATCCTCGCCGAGCGGCTGCGCCACGGACCTGGGGTGTCCGGATCGCTCAGCGGTTCTCGAGCAGGCGGGCGAGCATTCCTCGGGCTCGATCGAGGTCGTCCGAGGGTCGCTCGACCTGGGAAAGCAGGAAGCGATAGCCGTCGTCGAGGGCGCCGAGGTCGTCTTCTCGGACGAGCTCGAGGAGCTTCTCCACCGCCTGTCGCCCGGTTGCGCCGAGGCCGGGTCGGCCGAGCTCGCGCTCGAGCACCACCCGCACCAGCGTGAGCACCTCCTGACGGTGGTGTGGCTCGAGGGCGGGGCCGGCGTCGACGCCCTCGGGCACGCCGAACGGGTCCTCGTCCTCCGACGACCGGCCGTGGCCCGGCGGGGGGGCGACGCGCTGGGCCAGGGGCAGCCGTTCCGAGCCGCCGCCGAGCGTCTCGGGCAGGTCGCGGAGCTGCCGGCTGAACCGGCCGAGCATCAGGTAGAGCTCCTTCTCCGACGCGAAGTTGCCCACCAGTCGCGCGTTGCGGTCAAGCTCGAGGGCTTCGGACTCCTGCAGCATGATGTTGGCCTGGGCGCCCTTCTCGAGGGCGATCTTGCGCGCCCGGACGCGCCAGGCGGTGAGTTCGCCGGCCACGAAGCAGGAGTCGGCCGCCTCCACCGAGACCGCCTCGACCTTCACTTCGGGGTCGATGCGCACCGAGCCGCTGGCGGACTGGATCACCGAGTACACGCCGGAGTTCTGGATCACCAGGTTGCCCGGGGTGCGTATGGAGAGCTGGCCGTTCTCGTTGACCGAGATGTCGGTGCCGTTGGGGATGATCATGGTCGGGAAGCTCTTCACCTCGTCCATCGGGTCATCTCACTTTCACCAGGCTGGGCAAGGGGTCAAAGGTCGGCGGCGGCGCCGACCGGCCGCGCACGAGGAGCTCCTCGTGGCCGCGCCACTGGTGGTCCAGGATGTAGATCCTCGGGTCGACCGGTAGCGGCTCCTCGTCGCCTGCCGACATCACCCGCACCTCGTAGTGCAGGTGTGGCGAGGTGCTCCAGCCGGTGTTGCCGACCGTGCCGACGGCCTCACCCCGCGCGACCTGCTGGCCGCGGCGGACCAGGATCTCCTCGAGGTGTGCGTAGATCGTCAGGTAGCGATCGTCGTGGCTCAGCACCACGACGTTGCCGTAGCGCCACCAGCGCACGTTGCGTCGCAGCGGGAATCGTCCGGCGAACACCACCCGGCCGCCGCCGGAGGCCATCACCGGCGTGCCCTCACGGGCCGCCAGGTCGATGCCGGCGTGGAAGTCGGTGGTGCCGGTGAAGGGAGAGACGCGGTCGCCGAAGGGGGAGGTGAGCACGAAGCTGCCGACCGCCACCGGGCAGATGGCCGGCACCGAGGAGGCCAGCTCCTGGTTGGCGCGGGCGAAGCTGGCGAGCTCGTCGACCAGGGTCAGCAACGCTCTGGTCTCGGTGAGCATGGCGGCAGCGCGCCCGGCGGCGCTGCGAACCTCGGGAATCAGGTAGCCCTCGTCGACGGTCGACGGGAAGCCACCGCCGCCGTGTTTCTCCTGCTGCGGCGCCCCCAGGATGAGGCTCATCTGCCGTTGCAGGCTGCGCGCTCGGCGGACGTCGCGCTCCAGACGGTCGACCGCCGAGGTGCGTTGCGCGAGGATCTCCCGCTGCAGGGTGTTCTGCTGCCGCAGCACTCGGAGCTTCGAGCCGAGGACCAGCGACTGGACGCCGAGCGGCGCCAGCACGGTTCCGGCAGCGAGCAGCGCCAGGACGACCACGACGGCCGCCAGCAGCCACCGGAAGGCCCGCCGGGAGAGGAAGAAGTACCGAACCTGCTGGCGAATGTCGGCAGGATGGAGCTGAATCTCGTACATCGCAGTCAGGGCCGGCCCGCCAGTGTCGCGGCCGGATCGGACGACGGGTCATGGCGCGCCATGATCGGAATGTAGCACGAACGAGTTCGTCGGTCAGACCGCCTTCAGGGCGACCACCGGGTCGAGGCGCGAGGTGCTGAAGGCCGGGAGGAGGGAGGCGAGGGCGACCAGACCGAGACACACGACGAGGACGGCGCCGAGGTCGGTCGGCGCAACCTCGAAGGGGAGGGAGTCGACCATGTAGACCCGGGCGAGGCCCTCGGGGAAGCGGATCACGCGGGCGGTGGTGAGGACCCAGGAAGCCAGGCAGCCGACCGCCACTCCGAGAACGACGCCGGCGCCGCCGAGCAGGATGCCGGCCGCCAGCATGACCCGGAGCACCGAGCTCGGGGTCGCGCCGAGGGCCTGCAGCACGCCGGTCGAGGGCCGTTTCTCGATCGACAGCACGACCAGGGCGGAGGCCACCTGGAAGGCGGCGACCGCGACCACCAGGGCGAGCACCAGGAAGAGCGACAGGGTCTGCCAGCGTAGCGCCACGAACATGGAGCGGTTCATCTCGCGCCAGTCGGTGAACAGCATGCGGCGGTCCACCGCCTCCAGCCGTTCCCGCACCGTCTCCACCCCCATCGGGTCGGCGAGCACCACCTCTATGCCGGCGACCCGGGTGCCGGGAAGGGCCTGGAGCACCCCTGCGAGGGGCGCCACCAGCCACTGACGGTCGAGCTCGGCGAACTCGAGGCGGAAGCTGCCGGCGGCCTCCAGAGCGAGGGAAGGCACCACCCAGGCGCCAGCCTGGGGCGGCAGCCGGAGGGTGAGTCGGTCGCCCGGCGCGGCCGCGATGGTCTCGGCCAGCCGGGCGCCGAGCACCACCGGGATGCGCTCCGAGCCCGGCCAGCTCTCCAGCCCGGTGAAGGCAGGCGGCTCGGCGACCGCCTTCAGCGTCACCGGCAGGGGATGTGCCGGCTCGGCGGGGTCGTCGAGCAGCCCCGACAGATAGGTCACCGGCCGGGCGGCGGTGACCCCCTCGACGCCGGCCAGCCGAGCGGCGACCTCGGTGGCCTCGTCGAGGTCGAGGCCGGTGGGCAGGAAGCCGACGAGGTGGGCGTTGCCGCGCTGCAGGGCGACCGCGATCGCGCCGGTGTAGCCGCGCATCAGGGCCAGCGTCACCACCAGGGCCGCGGTCGCCAGGGCGACCCCGGCGAGCGCCGCAAGCGAGGTCCCGCGCAGCAGCAGGCCGCTGCGCCGGCGCAGGAAGCGCACCGCGAGCTCGAGCTCGAGCAACATCGCTGCAGTGTAGAACAGACTGCCGCGGCGGCGGTCGGAGCGCCCCGTCGGTCCCCGGGCGACCACGGTCCTGCGGCGGTGACCGGCAGCGGTCGAGTGGGTCGGCCGACTCGTGACGGAGCGGCCGGGCAGCCACTGCCCGGTGTTGCGCCGCCACGGCAGCTCGGCGCTGCTTCCCGTTTCAGGCCACGATCACCCCTTGAAGGCTCGGTAGGTGATCGACCGGACGACGCCCTCAAGGTCGTCACGCTTCAGGCCGAGCGCGGTCATGGCCTCCCTGATCTCCTCGGGCAGGGTGTCGCCGGCCAGGGCGAGGTAGTCGACGTCCTTGAGGATCTCGAGGTCGCCGAGACCGGCCTCGGCAAGGGCGGCGAAGTAGTCGCCGCGCGGCATTGCCCCGGCGACGCAGCCGACCCACGCCAGCACGCTCGAGCGGACGCACTGGGGAAGCTCGCCGTCGAGCACGATGTCGGACACCACGAGCCGTCCGCCCGGTCTGAGCACACGGGCGATCTCGCGGAAGACGGCGGCCTTGTCGGGGACGAGGTTGACGACGCAGTTCGAGGTCACGGCGTCGACGGTGGCCGACTCGACGGGCAGGGCCTCCAGCCGGCCCTCGTGGAACTCGGCGTTCTCGAGGCCGGCCTCGGCCGCCAGGCGGCGCGCTGTGGCGAGCATCTCCGGCGTCATGTCGACGCCGATCGCGCGGCCCCGGGCGCCGACCTGTCGCGCCGCGATCTGGACGTCGATACCGGCGCCCGAACCAAGGTCGAGGACGGTCTCCCCGGGCGCCAGCTCGAGGTGGGCGACCGGGGCGCCGCAACCGAGGCCGAGGTCGACGCCGGCCGGCAGATCGGCGAGCTGTGCCGGGTCGTAGCCCAGGGAGCTGGCGCTCGCGGCCGTCGTGCCGGTGCAGCGGGACGACGGCCCGCAGCACGAGCCGCCGATCGTCGCGAGCCTACCGTAGCGCTCGCGGACGGTGGTGACGATGGCCTCGGGGTCGGTCGGGACGGTGGCGTCGCGATCGCTCATGGCTCCTCCGGCAGGCGGCGTCGGGTCCACTCGGGACCGGTCATGAGGTGGTCGAAGGCGCCCGGGCAGCAGCTCTCGGTCGCCCCGCGGACCGCGACCAGCAGCTGCTCCAGCGCGTCCACGGTGCGCCGCGCGGTCCCGGGAGGCAGTCGCTCGAGAACGCCCTTCGCGAAGCACTCCTCCTGCCGTGCGACCCCGCGGGAGGCGGCGTGGCCGGACTCGGTGAGGGCCACCCGGGCCGCCCGGGCATCGTGCGGATCGGCGATCCGGGTCACGAGCTCACGTTCCTCGAGTCGCGCCAGGTTGCGGCTGAGGGTGGA
>CAZKKP010000232.1:0-3210 GCA_964553295.1 uncultured Thermoanaerobaculia bacterium
CTGCCGGGACGGCAGCGCGGTCGCCAAGGTGTTCATCGAGACGGCGTTGCTGACCGACGACGAGAAGGTGCGAGCCTGCGAGCTGGCCAGGCGCGCCCGGGCCCACTTCGTCAAGACCTCCACCGGCTTCTCCTCGGGCGGCGCCACCGCCGAGGACGTGGCCCTGATGGCCAGGGTGGTGCGCGGCGCCGGCATGGAGGTCAAGGCCTCCGGCGGCATCCGCTCCTTCGACGACGTCCGGCGGATGATCGAGGCCGGCGCCACTCGGATCGGCGCGTCGGCCTCGATCGCGATCGTCGAGGAGGCCCAGCACACGACGGTGAGCGACTGATGGCGCGTCGGGAGGGCTGATGGTCGACCTCAGAGCCTACTGCATCATCGACAGCCTGCAGCCCCAGTTCGCCTCCTTCCAGGCGACCGTCGCCCAGGGCTTCCTGCCCCGGGTCGGCCAGGCCAGCCTGTTCGTCGAGATCGCCCCGGGCATCGAGATCAACCGGGTCACCGACATCGCGCTCAAGTCGACCGACGTGACGCCGGGGATGCAGATCGTCGAGCGCCAGTTCGGCATGCTCGAGGTCCACTCCTACAGCCAGGCGGATGTCCGCCAGGCCGGCCAGGCGATCCTCGACGCCCTCGGTCTCGTGGAGACCGATCGCCTGGCGCCGCGGATCGTCTCCGACCAGGTGGTGCGCCACCTCGACGACCACCAGTGCATGCTGATCAACCGCATGCGCCACGGCAACCTGATCCTGTCCGGCCAGACCCTGTTCGTGCTCGAGACCGAGCCGGCGGCCTACGCCGCCCTGGCCGCCAACGAGGCCGAGAAGGCCGCCAACGTCAACATCCTCGAGGTACGCGCGTTCGGCAGCTTCGGACGGGTCTACATCGGGGGCGAGGAGCGCGACGTCACGGTCGCCCGGCCGGCGGCGGTGGCGGCGCTGGCGGCGCTGGCGGGTCGCGCCCACGACAGCAGGCCGCGGCGATGAGCGACGCGGCTCACTACGCACGATCCGCCGGGCCGAGGCCCGGGGAGGAGGAACGATGGCAGACGCCCTGGGAATGATCGAGTGCAGGTGCTTCGCGGCGACGGTCGAGGCGGCCGACGCCATGGTCAAGGCGGCGCGGGTCGACCTCGTCGGCTACGAGAAGACCGGCGGCGGCTACACCACCGCGATCGTCCGCGGCGATGTGGCGGCGGTCAAGGCGGCCTGCGACGCCGGCCATACCGCGGCGACCCGGGTCGGCGAGGTGGTGGCGGTGCATGTCATCGCCCGGCCGCACCCCAACGTCGACGTGGTCATGCCGCTGGGCCGCCAGGACCAGGCGTAGCGGCCATGTTGCTCGCCAAGGTCCTCGGACGGGTCGTCGCGACCCGCAAGGACGAGCGGCTCGAGGGCTTCAAGCTGCTGCTGCTCGGCCCGGCCGGTCCCGACGGCGAGCTTGGCGGCGGCGTGGTGGTGGCGGTGGACGCGGTCGGCGCCGGCGAGGGCGAGTACGTGCTCTTCGCCTCGGGATCCTCGGCCCGCCAGACCCGGCAGACCGACGGCAAGCCGGTGGACGCGGTGGTGATGGCGATCGTCGACAGCTGGGACGTCGAGGGCGTCGAGCGCTACCGCAAAGGTGACGGCTGATGACCCGGCTGAGCGACGCCGAGGTCGATGCCGTCGCCCGCCGGCTCGCGGCCCAGCTGAGCTCCGTCACCGCAGCACCCCAGCTTCCCCGACACGCTCCGCGGCCGCCGGCCGCGGAGCTGTCGCGAGCCGCAACCGGGGAGGGCGTCTTCCTGTCGGTCGACGAGTGCATCCGGGCGGCGACGGCGGCCTTTCACCGCCTCGACGCCTTGTCCCTCGCCACCCGGGTCGCCGTCGTCGCCGCCGTCCGCGACGCCATGCGCCGCCACGGCGATGAGCTGGCCCGCCTCGCCTGGGAGGAGACCGGCCTCGGCCGGGTCGAGCACAAGGTCGTCAAGAACCGGCTGGTCACCGAGCGCACGCCGGGGACCGAGGTTCTGGTCCCGGAGACGGTCACCGGCGACGACGGCCTCACCCTCACCGAGTGGGCGCCCTTCGGCGTCATCGGCTCGATCACCCCGGTCACCAACCCGACCTCGACCGTCATCTGCAACGCCATCGGCATGGTCGCGGCGGGCAACTCAGTGGTCTTCAATGTCCACCCCGGGGCGGCCCGCTGCTCCACCGAGACGATCCGGCTGCTGAACCGCGCCATCGTCTCAGCCGGCGGCCCCTCCGACCTGGTCACCGCGGTCGCCCGGCCGACCGTCGAGTCGGCCACCGAGCTGATGCACCATCCCGGCATCGACCTGCTGGTGGTCACCGGCGGGCCCGGGGTGGTGGCGGCGGCGATGGCGAGCGGCAAGCGGGCGATCTGCGCCGGCCCCGGCAACCCGCCGGTGGTGGTCGACGACACCGCAGATCTCGCCAAGGCCGCCCGCGACATCGTCCACGGCGCGGGCTTCGACAACAACATCATCTGCGTCGACGAGAAGGAGGTCTTCGTCGTCGACCGGGTCGCCGGCGCCCTCCTCGACCACATGCGCCGCGCGGGCGCCCACCTGCTGTCCGCGTCCGAGCTGCGCCGGCTCGAGCCGGAGATCTTCGCGGCGACCCACGGCCCGCGCAAGCACGCCGTGATCCGCAAGGAGCTGGTGGGCAAGAACGCCGCCGAAATCCTCGGCCGTATCGGCGGCCGCATCGCCGCCGAAACCCCGCTGCTCGTCGCCGAGGTCGGCGAGGACCACCCCCTGGTGTGGTCCGAGCAGCTGATGCCGGTGCTGCCGGTGGTGCGGGTTGCCGACGTCGGCCGGGCGATCGAGCTGGCGGTGGAGGCCGAGCACGGCTTCGGCCACTCGGCGGCGATGCACTCTCGCGACATCGACGCCCTGAGCACCATGGCACGGCGCATCGACACCAGCATCTTCGTCAAGAACGGGCCGATCGTCGCCGGCCTCGGCGCCGGCGGCGAGGGCTACTCGTCCTTCACCATCGCCAGCCCGACCGGCGAGGGCATGACCTCGCCGCGGAGCTTCTCGCGCACTCGGCGCTGCGTCATGGTCGACCACTTCCGGATCGTCTGAGGTGTTGATGGGGCACGCCCTTGCCCTGCTCGAGTACTCCAGCGTGGCCGCCGGGGTGGCCGCGGTCGACCGGATGCTCAAGCGCTCGCCGGTGGCCCTGCTGCGCTGCGGCACGG
>CAZKKP010000232.1:3220-6444 GCA_964553295.1 uncultured Thermoanaerobaculia bacterium
GGGCGCTACCTGGCGCTGGTCGGCGGCACCGTCGCCGCCACCGAGGAGGCCCACGCCGAGGGCCGCGCGGCCGGCGCCGCCGCGCTCGTCGACGATGTGCTTCTCGCCGACCCCCACCCGGCGCTGGCCGCCGCCCTCGCCGGCCACAGGGTCCTGCCGTCCGGCGAGGCGGTCGGCGTGCTCGAGCTTGCCGGCTCGCCGGCCATGCTGCGCGCCCTCGACGCCGCGCTGAAGGCGGTCCCCGTCGCCCTGGTCGAGGTCCGGCTCGCCGACGACCTCGGCGGCCACGCGGTCGCCGTGCTGGCGGGCGAGCTCGCAGACCTCGAGCAGGCCCTCGAGCTGGCCGCGGAGCGGGCGGGCGGACCCGCCGCGGTCGTCGGCCGCTCGCTCATGGCCCGCCTCGACGACACCCTGCGCCGGGCCCTTGGCGAGGGCAGCCGCTTCGCCACCTGCCCGGTCTTCGAGCCCGCCGGCGCCGAGCGCCTCCAGGAGGAGACGTGCACCTCGGCCGGGTGATCGGCCGGCTGGTCCCGGCGGTCCTCGCCGAGGGCCTCGCGGGGGTCCCCATGCTCTGGGTGCAGCCGCTCTCTCCCGATCTCCAGCCCAACGGACGCCCCTTCGTCGCCGCCGACGGCACCCGCATGGCCGGCCCCGGCGAGCTCGTCTACTGGGAGGCGAGCCGCGAGGCAGCGCTCACCCTGTCCCCGAGCTTCGTGCCCGTCGACCACGCCGTGGTCGGGATCGTCGACGACCTCCAGCTCGACCGGCCCCTCGGCGGGGGTGCGTCGTGATCCTCGCCCGCGTCATCGGCCGCCTCACCTCGACCATCCACCACCCCGAGATGGCGGGCCGCACGCTCCTCGTCTGCGAGCGCCTGCGTCCCGACGGCCGCCCCGCCGGCGGCTCGATCCTCGCCGTCGACGCCATCGGCGCCGGCGCCGGCGAGACCGTGCTGGTGCTCGACGAAGGCAACGGCGCCCGCCAGATCCTCGACCGACCGCAAGCCCCGGTGCGCTCGCTCGTGGTGGCCATCGTCGACGACGTCGACACCGTTGACGTCACGGAGTGACGACCGCGGCGGCCGTCGCAACGCCGCGTCGGGCCGCCACCCCCCACCCCCCGCCACGACGTTCCGACGGGTAGGGGAGGGGGCCACCCGCCTTGATCGGCCGCTACTGCGTGCAGCCCCCGCACGTGCAGGTCGTGTTGATCGAGCCGCCGTTGCAGCTGCAGGAGGCGGTCATCGAGGTGCAGTGCGTGCACGCCGTCCTGCAGGAGGTGAAGTGCGCCTCACACGCGTCACGGCACGCCTTCAACCCCGGGTTCTCAGGCTGCGGGGGCGGGTTGGGGTTTTCCTTCGCGGTGGCGAACGTCGCCGCCCGGAGCAGCATCTCGGTGCGCAGACTCGCCGGCAGCGCCCAACGTTCGGCCCCGAAGTCTAAGCCGCTCGGGATGGCGACCACCCGTGCGCTCCGGGTCGACGTCCCGGTCTCGAGCACCGCGCTGGCGAGGGTCACGGAGGATCCCGCGGGCTCGGCCAGCTCGATCGTCACCTGCTGAACCTGCACGACCTCGCCGCCCTCGTCGAAGACCACCACTTCAAGCTCGAGAGCCCGAGCCTCGCCGAGACGCCCGCCCGACACCGCCAGCTCGAGGACACTCTGTCCCTCGGCCGACATCGGTCCGAGGAACATCGAGGAGTCGACGGCGGTCAGCGAGAGCGGCAGCCCGTCGACCGGCATCAGGGCCGGGCTCCCTGCACCCGCAGCCGCCGCCACCGCCGACAGGACGATGACTGCAAGGAACGACCCCGAGCACCAGGCCCGTTTCAAGTGTCCACCTCTCAATGATGGTCTGGCGCTCATTCTGACAATTCAAACTATACCCTTCATGTCTCCGCAATCCGGCATCGCGGAACTCGGTGTGATCGGTCCGTTCATCGTTGCATGATCGTCGTCGCCGGAGAATTGGCTGTTGGGGCATCTGGGCGCACCGCAAGCTCAGGGTCGTCGCGTTACGGGGCACGGTACATTCTGAATGTGGCAGCCCTCCGTTCGAGGGCCGCTGGGCGGCCGCTCACCTGAACCGCCGCGCGATGAACTCCTGGGCCTGGCTCAGGGACAGCTCGGTCGTGGCCGAGCCGGTGCGGATGTAGAAGTGCTCGGCGTTGGCGTCTTTCACGAAGACCGGCGACCGCGCCGGCGAGCAGTCCACGACCAAGACGCGGTGGTTGTTCAGGTCTTCGAAGTGGGGGTGCACGTACATCATGAACTGCGGCCCGACTCGATCGCGCAGCAGGTTGACCAGATGGAGGTTCAACCGGTCCTCGTTCGGGAAGCCGTCAGCGTCAAGCCCGACTGGTGAGCCGTCGTCGGCCACTCCGATGATCAGCGCGCCGCCGGTGGTGTTGAGGAACCCGGCGATGGTCTTGAGAATGGCGAACTCCATCCGAGGGTCGGGCTGCCCGGTGTGGAGGTTGACTCGGAGGGTTGCTTTGAACTCAACCGTGGTGCTCTCGCCGCTGCTCACCAGCACCTCGAGCGGGGCCTCGGCAGTGACGGGCGCTGCACCAGCGTGCTCGGGCTCAAGCAGCCGGCTCGCGTCTTGGATGACCTGGGCCATCAACTCCCGCCGCCGGGCCAGGAAGTCGCGGTACTCCATGGCCTCCCAGGCGTCCGGCAGAGCGTGCCAGTAGTACATCTCGCGCAGCTCAGGCTGACTCACGCGAGCCACCAGCTCGGGCACGTAGAGCACCGGATCGCGGTCGCCGATGTCAGAGTTGTCGTTCCACTCGGTCAGTGCGTAGTTGGCGATCTGGTTCACGTCACGGGTGTCGTCGATTCCGAGCTTCGCCAGGTGCGCCCTCGGAAACAGGTGGTGCCGCTCGGCCGCTGCCCGGGTTCCGTGCACCGAGGGGTCGAGCAGGTCGACGACCCGGCTACTCGAGAAGAGAGCCTTGGCGTCGAGCAGGACCAGTGAGGCGTAGTACGCAAACAGGGAGGGGCTCTGCGCCGAGGAGGTGGCGAGGTCGTTGGGAAGCGTGATCGACCAGTAGTCGCTCGTCAGTCCAGCGTCACAGGTCGAATCGAGGATGCTGACGAACTCCTCCGCCCGCGTCACGCCGCGGAGCTTGGCCAGGTCGAACTCCAGCGACGACTCGGGCGAGCTCGTGTAGCGGCCGGTGAGGCTGGCCATGAAGAACCAGCGTGCGATCACCCTCCTCA
>CAZKKP010000233.1:0-2024 GCA_964553295.1 uncultured Thermoanaerobaculia bacterium
ACTGATGGCCTCCTTCCCGAGCCGGCGCATCGCCGAGCTCAGCTACCGCTACCGCACCCTCGGCCTCGGCTTCGCCAACATCGGCTCGCTGCTGATGCGCCTCGGCATCCCCTACGACTCCACCGAGGGCCGCGCCATGTGCGGCGCCATCACCGCCCTGATGACCGGCGAGTCTTACGCCGCCTCGGCCGAGATGGCCGCCGAGCTCGGGCCGTTCCCGGGCTTCGCCGCCAACCGGGACTCGATGCTCAGGGTGATCGCCAACCACCGGCATGCGGCCTACGACGAGGGCGCCGAGGAGTACGCCGGTCTGACCGTGCTGCCGATGGGCATCGACAGCGACCTGTGCCCGCCCGACCTGCTCGAGGCCGCCCGCAGGGCCTGGGACCGGGCCCTCGAGCTCGGCGCCGCCCACGGCTTCCGCAACGCCCAGGCGACGGTGCTCGCGCCCACCGGCACCATCGGCCTGGTGATGGACTGCGACACCACCGGCGTCGAGCCCGACTTCGCCCTGGTCAAGTTCAAGAAGCTCGCCGGCGGCGGCTACTTCAAGATCATCAACCAGGCGATTCCGCCGGCCCTGCGACGGCTGGGCTACTCCGCCGAGCAGATCGAGGAGATCGTCGCCTGGACGGTCGGCCGCGGCTCCCTGGTCGGCTGCCCGACGGTCAACCCCGAGACCCTCGCCCAGCGAGGCCTTGACGAGGCGGCCATCGCCCGCGTCGAGGCCGCGCTGCCCACCTCCTTCGAGCTTCGCTACGCCCTCGCACCGCACGTCCTCGGCGAGGAGGTCCTGCGCCGGATCGGGTTCTCCGACGCCGAGCTCGCCGACTGGAACCTCGACGTGCTCGGCCGCCTCGGCTTCTCGACCGAGGAGGTCGACCGGGCCAACCAGTACGCCTGCGGCACGATGACCGTCGAAGGCGCACCGCACCTGAAACCCGAGCACCTCGCGGTGTTCGACTGCGCCAACCGCTGCGGCCGCCGCGGCAGCCGCTTCATTCGCTACGAGGGCCACATCCTGATGATGTCCGCGGCCCAGCCGTTCATCTCCGGGGCGATCTCCAAGACCATCAACATGCCCGCCGACGCCGCCGTGGCCGACATCAAGAAGGCCTATCGGATGTCCTGGGAGAAGATGCTCAAGGCGGTCGCCCTCTACCGCGACGGCTCCAAGCTCAGCCAGCCGCTGTCGATGGCCCTTGACTCCGCCGAGGAGCAGGCGCTCGCCGACGCGGTCGCCTCGGGCGACGCCGGCCGGGTCGCCGAGGCGGTGGCCGAACGGCTGGTGATCCGCTACCAGGCGCGCCGGCGGCGTCTGCCCCAGCGGCGCAAGGGCTACACCCAGAAGGCATCGGTCGGCGGCCACAAGGTCTACATCCGCACCGGCGAGTACGAGGACGGCGCGGTCGGCGAGATCTTCCTCGACATGCACCGCGAGGGCGCCGCCTTCCGCTCGCTGATGAACTGCTTCGCCATCGCGGTCTCGCTCGGCCTGCAGTACGGCGTGCCGCTCGAGGAGTTCGTCGACGCTTTCGTCTTCACCCGCTTCGAGCCCTCCGGCATGGTCGGCGGCCACGACCGCATCAAGATGGCGACCTCGGTCATCGACTACGTGTTCCGCGAGCTCGCCATCACCTATCTCGGCCGGGACGACCTCGCCCAGGTCACCCCAGAGGACGTCCGCCACGACGCCATCGGCCGGGGCAAGGACCATCACAAGCTGCCGCCGGAGAGCGAGCCGAAGGCCGAGGTCCAGCCGATCGCGATCGGCCAGAACCGGGTGCTCCTCGAGGCGCGCTCCGGCGCCGCCGTGGCGACCGCGATGGTCGCGGCGGTCGCCGGTCGAGGAAGCGCCAGCCCGCCCCACCCCGCTCGAGTGCAGGAGGCGCGATTCAAGGGCTACGAGGGAGACCCCTGCCCCGAGTGCGGCTCGCTCACCCTGGTGCGCAACGGCACCTGCCTGAAGTGCGACACCTGCGGCTCGACCACCGGCTGCTCCTGAGCACGACGCCCCGGCCGCC
>CAZKKP010000233.1:2034-5386 GCA_964553295.1 uncultured Thermoanaerobaculia bacterium
GAGGTCACCCCAGCCGCAGGCGCTGACGCTGCCCTTGCCCCTGTCCCTGCCCCGGTCAGCGGCGCAGCAGGACGAGAAGCCAGGCGACGCCGGCGGCGGCGAGCAGCCAGGGTGCGAAGGGATCGGCTGGATCAGCGGCGCGGAGCACGGCGAAGGCGAGGGTCAGGGCGCCGGCCGCGACCGCCAGCCCGAGGCTGCGAACGGCACGCTCCAGGGCCCGCAGCCGGCGGTCGGCCGGCGACGGCCCACGCCCCGCCACCGACGGCTCGCCACGCTCGGCGCGGGCCAGGGTGCGCTCGAGGCGGGCCGGCAGGCGGAGCAGCCCACCGACCAGCTCGCCGAGGGTGTCGAGCAGGCCGGGAGCTGACTCCCGGGCGAAGCGGTGGGCAAAGGGCACGGTCTCGGCCCAGGGGTCGAAGCCCGGGTCGAGGCGGGTGCACAGGCCGGCGAGCAGTGCCACCGCGCGCATGGCGAAGACCATGTCCGCCTGAAGCTGGACCGGCGCCGAGAAGACCAGGTCGCGGTACTCGAGCGCGAGCTGCTGGCCCTCGGCCAGCGCGAGGTCGCGCAGGTCGGCCAGCCGGACGCCCCAAAAGCGGTCGAGCAGCTGCTCGTGGGCCTCGACCAACCGCTCGAGATCGGCGTCGGGCAGGAGCGTGCCGGCCTTCCGGTAGGACTCGACCATCCGGCGGGCGTCCCGGGTGCCGATGCCGATGGCGAAGTCGCGCAGGGCCTCGCGCAGCCGCTCGGGGATGACGGTGACCATGCCGAAGTCGACGAAGGCGAGGCGGAAGGCCGGACCGACGGCAGTCTCTCCCGGAGCGGCCGGCGGCCGCGGATGGACGAACAGGTTGCCCGGGTGGGGATCGGCGTGGACGAAGTGGGTGACGAAGAACTGGCGCATGTAGAGCCCGTACACGACGCGGGCGAGCTCCGCCCGGTCGACGCCGGCGGCGTCCAGGGCGCCGAGGTCGGAGATCTTGACCCCGGCGACGTTGGACATCGTCAGCACGCCCCGGGCGGAGTGGCGCCACAGGATGTCGGGGACGAGCACGTGGGGGTCGTCGCCGAGCTCGCGGGCGAAGCGCTCGGCGTTGCGCCCCTCCGCCTCCAGGTCGAGCTCCCGCCGGGTGACGCAGGCGAACTCGCGGTGGATCCAGTCGACGTCGACTCGGCGGGAGATCGCCCGCGAGCGCTTGAGCCAGCGGGCGGCGGCGGCCAGTGCGGCAAGGTCGGTCTCGACCAACTGCTCGATGCCTGGTCGCAGCACCTTGACCACGACCTCCGCGCCGTCGGACAGCCGGGCGCGGTGGACCTGGGCGAGGGATGCCGAGCCCAGGGGTCGCGGGTCGAGCTCGGCGAAGAGCGCGCCCACCGGTGCGCCGAGATCCCGCTCGACGCGCGCCGCGACGGGCCCGATCGGAGCGGCCGGCACCTCGTCCTGGAGATCGGCCAGCGCCTCGGCGACCTCGGGGGGAAGGACGTCGAGCCGTGCGCTGAGGAACTGGCCGAGCTTGATCAGCACGCCGCCGAGCTCGACCGCGAGCCCACGATAGGCGACGGCAATGGCCGTCCAGCGCGCCAGCGGCGGCCGGCGGAAGCGGCGCAGCAGCGGCCGGTTGAGGATCAGGTCCCACCACACCGCGTGCAGCAGCACACGCAGCGCGAATCGGCGCACCCGCCGCAGCCGCGAGCGGTCGAGCTCGACCGTCAGCGGTCCGGCCGCCGTCGACCTGTCGGCCATCCATCGAGTGTAGCTCGGTGTGGGGACCGGCGGCAGGAGGGCTCGCGGGGCCCGGGACGTTCTAAACTGACCCGGGATGGGACACATGTCGGGCTCGAGTTCGACCGCGGCGTCCTGGCGACGTACCTGATGTCGACGGTCGGCCGGCCGCTGCACGTGCTGAGGGCGCAGCGTCGACGGTTCGGCGGACCCTGTACCTCGAACCTCCCAACCGACCGCCGGGAGTACCCGAACCACATCGTCACGTTCCCTCTTTCACGCGCCCGTGCGACGTCCGCCATCCGGGCGGCGACCACCAGAGCCGCCGAGGAGCTGTCTTCATGAACATAACGCTGCGATCCCCCGTCACCGCGTTCGCCGCTGTCGCTCTGAGCGTCGGCTGCACCCTCGGTCCCGAGCCGGAACGTCCGGTCACCGCCGCCGACGGCGCCACGGGCTACGCCGGAGCGGCCGGGACGGATCCGGGCGGGCCGTCGATCTCACCCTGGTGGGAGAGCTTCGGCGACGCGGCCACGGCCGAGCTGGTGGCTCGGGCACTGGCGCACAACACCGATCTCGCGGCCGCCGCCGCCCGGGTGCTCGAGGCGGAGGCGGCGCTGCAGCGGGCCGGCGGCGCCCGCTGGCCGCAGGTCGCGGCCGGCGCCTCGGCGAGCCGCCAGAAGTCGTCATTCGTGCTCCCCGGCATCGGCCGCACCGGCATCTACTCGACCACCTACGCCGGCGACCTCTCGGCGTCCTACGTCGTCGACCTCTTCGGCAAGCTCAGGCGCAATCGGCAGGCGGCCTGGGCGTCGCTGCTTGCCGAGGAGGCGGCCGCCGAAGCGGTGGGCCACGCCGTCGTCGCGCTGGTGGTGCGGGCGCGGGTCCAGGTGGCGACGCTGGAGCGCAGCCTGGCCATCACCCGCACCATCCGCGCCAGCTGGCAGAGGACCCTGGACACGGTAGAGCGCCGCTATCGCTCGGGGCTGACGCCCGCGGTGGACCTTTACCTGGCGCGGGAGAATCTGTCGTCGGTAGAGGCGACCGAGGTCCGCCTCGAGGCGGCGGTTCGGCAGGCCGTGCACGCCCTGGACGTCCTGGTCGGTCGGCGCCCCGGCGCCGGAGAGGCCCCGCCCGACACGCTGCCCGAGCTGCCCGACCTCGAGCCGGTGCCGCTCGGCCTGCCGGCGGAGCTGCTCGACCGTCGCCCGGACCTCCGACGGGCCGAGTCCGGTCTTGCCGCTGCGACCTATGGCGTCGGCGCCGCGATCGCGGACCTGTACCCGTCGCTCACCCTCACCGGCGCCGCCGGCATGCGCTCGGACGCCCTGTCCGACCTCACATCGACGGACGGGCTGATCTACAGCGCCGTCGGCTCGCTGGTAGCGCCGTTGTTCACCGGCGGCCAGCGCCGGGCCGAGGTGAGGGCCTCCCGGGCGCGGCTCGAGCAGGCGGCGGCCGCCTACGCCGGCGCAGTGCTCACCGCCCTCGGCGAGGTCGAGGACGCGCTGGTCGCCTCGGAGAGCACCGTGGAGAGCCTACGCTTCACCGAACGTCGGGTGGACGAGGCACGCGCCGCCGACCGGCTCGCCCGCGAGCGCTACCCGCGCGGGGGAGAGTCCCTA
This sequence comes from uncultured Thermoanaerobaculia bacterium, assembly GCA_964553295.1. Taxonomy (GTDB): domain Bacteria; phylum Acidobacteriota; class Thermoanaerobaculia; order Thermoanaerobaculales; family Sulfomarinibacteraceae; genus CAZKKP01. The sequence continues at coordinate 5,383 of CAZKKP010000233.1, forward strand.
CTCC
>CAZKKP010000233.1:5396-6181 GCA_964553295.1 uncultured Thermoanaerobaculia bacterium
GTGCTCGAGACCGAGCGCCGCCTGCGCGCCGCCGAGGAGGCGTTGCTCTCGACCAAGGCGGAGATCTGGAATGCCCGCATCGACCTCCACCTCGCCCTGGGCGGCGACTGGGGGGCGACCCCCAGCGAGGACGGCAGGCCGAAACCCGCCCGCGACGCAGGCGCCCCGACCGTCGCCGGCGCTCCCCCCGCAACCGAACCGCTCCCCCCGTCGTCGAGCCCGGCCAGCGCCGGGGTCCCGGCCGCCGAGGTGTCCTCATGAGCTCTCGTCTCCTCAAGCTGGCCCTGCCGCCGCTGGTGCTCGCAGCCGGCGTCGCGCTGGCCTTCCTCCTCGCTTCGTCCCGGTCGGCGCCGCCGCGAGTCGAAAGGCCGGTCCTCGGCCCCCTGGTCGAGGTGCTCGAGGTCACCCCCCGCGACGTCGCGGTCGAGGTCCGCGGCCACGGCGAGGTTGGCGCCGGGACATCCGTCACCCTGGTGCCCGAGGTCTCGGGAAGGGTCCTCGAGGTCCACCAGGGCCTGGTCTCGGGCGGGTTCTTCGCCGCCGGCGAGGCGCTGGTGGTGATCGACCCCCGGGACTACGAGCTGGCGGTGGAGCGGGCGCGCGCCGCCGTCGCCCGGGCCGAGGTGACGCTCGAGCGCGAGCGGGCCGAGGCGGAGGTCGCCCGCCAGGAGTGGGACGCCCTGCATCCCGGCGAGGCGCCATCCTCCGGCCTGGTCGTCCGCGAGCCGCAGGTGCGCCAGGCCGAGGCGGAGCTCGTCGCAGCCAGAGCCGACCTGGCGATGGCC
>CAZKKP010000233.1:6191-6441 GCA_964553295.1 uncultured Thermoanaerobaculia bacterium
CGGCGGAGGGCGCGACCTGGGACCCGCGTCCGATGGCGATGGCCGAGCTCGCCCTGTCGCGAACCCGGATCGCGGCGCCCTTCGACGGCGTGGTCGTCTCCGAGAACGTCGACCCGGGGCAGGTCGTGGGAGTCGGCACGACCCTGGCGACGGTGTACTCGATCGACCGGGTCGAGGTCCGTGTCCCCCTCGAGGACCGCGAGCTGGCCTGGCTCGACATGCCGCGCCGGCCGGACGGGACCGGGCCGCT
>CAZKKP010000234.1:0-6093 GCA_964553295.1 uncultured Thermoanaerobaculia bacterium
CGCGCCGGCGGACGACCCGGCGGCCGCCACAAGCCTCGATGAGCTGGCCCGAAGGTTGGCCGGCTGCGACCGCTGCCGGCTGGCAACCGGTCGCCGGAGGGTGGTCGTGGGCGAAGGCGAGGTGGGCGCATCGCTGATGTTCGTCGGCGAGGGTCCCGGCGCCGAGGAGGACCGCACCGGGCGGCCCTTCGTCGGTCAGGCCGGGATGCTGCTCGACGGGATGATCCTGGCCGTCGGCTTGAGTCGTGCGGAGGTCTACATCGCCAACGTCGTCAAGTGCCGACCCCCGGGCAACCGCGACCCCGAGGAGGAGGAGATGGCCGCCTGCTCGGCCTTCCTCGACCGCCAGATCGAACTCATCAGGCCTCGGCTGCTGGTCGCCCTGGGCCGGGTGGCGGCCCGCCGTCTGACCGGCTCGAACAAGGCCATGGGCGCCCTCCGCGGCCGCTGGACGAGCTACCGCGGGATTCCGTTGCTCGCCACCTTTCATCCCGCATACCTGCTCCGCCAGCCGCTGGACAAGCGCCTCGCCTGGGACGACCTGAAGCAGCTTCGCGCCCGACTGGCGGAGTAGGTGGTTGTGGAGCTGTCAGCTATCAGCTATCGGATATCAGCCGTCAGCTGTCAGGTTTCAGCCTGGTCTCGGCCCTGAACTCTTATCTCGAGGTCTTCAGGAACCTGAGGAACTCGCCCTCCGTGCCGAGCAGCAGGGTCGTCTCGCCGGGGAGGGACTCGCGGTAGACCTGCATGGTCTTGAGGAACCGGAACAGCTCCGGGTCCTGGTTGTAGGCGCGGGCGTAGATGTCTGCCGCCTGGGCGTCGGCCTTGCCGCGGATCTCCTGGGCCTGGCGGTAGGCCTCCGAGGTGATGGTCTGCAGCTCGCGCTCCTTCTCGCCGTTGATCCGCGCAGCCTCGCCGGCGCCCTCGGAGCGGTACTGCTCGGCGATCCGCTTGCGCTCGGAGATCATCCGGTTGAAGACCTCGCGCTGAACGCCCTCCTCGTAGCTGAGGCGCTTGATCCGGAAGTCGAGGATCTCCAGGCCGAGATCGGCGGTGCGCTTCTGGGAGTTGGCCAGCACCTCGGCCTCGAGGACGCCCCGGCCGAAGGTGATGTGGGTGGCCGCCTCGACCGGCTCGGGGGTGTCGGCCGACACGGTGAACTCGCGGTTGGAGGAGCGCACAGCTTCGATGAGGTCGTGCTTGGCGATGGTCGACCGGGTCTCACCGTCGAGGATGTCGTCGAGCCGCGACTGGGCGCCGCGCTCGTCGTGCAGCCGCTGGAAGAACTTCAAGGGGTCGGTGATGCGCCAGCGGGCGAAGGAGTCGACGTAGATGAAGCGCTTGTCCCGGGTGGTCATCTGGTTGGGGCTGCCGTCCCACTCGAGGAAACGTCGGTCGAAGAAGTTGGCCTTCTGCAGGAACGGGATCTTCATCTTGAGGCCCGGCGTGGTCACCGGCTCGCCGACCGGCTTGCCGAACATGGTGAGGATCACCTGCTCGGTCTCTTTGACGACGTAGAAGGCGCCGCCGACGGTGGCGACCACGAGCAGTACGATCACGAGGATCAGGATTCCGCCGATCTGTTTCACTTGCCACCTCCGGCCTTGAGGTCGAGCAGCGGCAGCAACCCCTCGAGGTCGCCGTCGATGACGATCTTCTGCTTCACCGCGGGGTAGATCGCCTGCATGGTCTCGAGGTAGATCCGCCGCCGGGTGACCTCAGGGGCCCGCCGGTAGGCGTCGAGAAGCTCGGTGAAGAGCACCGCGTCGCCGCGGGCGCGGTTGACCCGGTCGATGGCGTAGCCCTCGGCCTGCTGGACGGTCTGCTGCGCCTCGCCGCGGGCGCGCGGGATCACCCGGTTGTACTCGGCGCGGGCCTCGTTGATCGCCCGCTCGCGCTCCTGCTCGGCCTGGTTGACCTCGTTGAACGAGGGCTTGACGGCCTCCGGCGGGTAGACGTCCTGGAGCACGATCTGCTCGACCTTGATGCCGTTCTCGTACTGGTCGGAGAGAGCCTGCAGCCGCTGTTCGACCTCGATCTGGATCTCCTGGCGGCCGATGGTGAGGATCTCGTTGACCGAGCGGTCGCCGACCACCGAGCGCATGATGGCCTCGTTCATGTCCCTAAAGGTGGTGCGGACGTTGCGCACCCGGAAGAGGAACTTGAAGGGGTCGGTGATCCGGTACTGGACGATCCACTCTACGACGGCGACGTTGAGGTCGCCGGTGAGCATGATCGCCTCGTCGGAGAAGCTGCCTCCCTCGTACTGGGTGCGGACGTCGGCGCGGGCGGTGCGGAAGCCGAACTCCTCCTTGAGCTGGCGCTGCACCGGCACCTTGTAGACCTGCTCGACCGGGCGCGGCAGCTTGAAGTTGAGCCCCGGGTCGGCGGTCCGGACGTACTTCCCGAAGCGCACCACCAGCCCGACCTCCTCGGGCTCGACGGTGAAGAAGACGCTCGAGATCAGCAGCAACCCGACCAGGATCAGGATGCCGATGCCGATGACGCCGAGGGGCGGCCGGTGTCGAGCGAGCTGCTCGAGGTCGATGACGCGGGGACCCTGTGACGACATGTCCACCTCCTCCGTGACGGTTCCAACCGTCGAAGCAGTTTACCCGATTCCGACCTCGGGCACAGGGACTTCCCTGGCTGGACGAATGGCGGCGGAATTGTCGGGCGCCCGGCTCGTCGTCAAGACCCTGCTCTCAGCGGGTGTCCTCGACCGTGCGCTGGGCGAGCAGGGTGTCGAGGCAGGCGCCGAGGCGGCGCTGGCCGTCGCCCTGGAAGCCGGTGAACTGGACCCCGACGCCGACCGCGTTCTCCCGGTCGGGCTGGGTGTGGCGGACGACCTTGCCGCCGCCCTCGATGGGGTCGCGCTCGCCCGGCAGGTAGACCTCGAACTCGACCTCCTCGCCCACCGGGATGTTGCGCGGCATGCGGACGAGCATGCCCGAGGCGGAGAGGTTCTCGGTCTGGCAGAAGAGGCGGTTGACGCCGGCGCCGACCTGGACGTCGAGGCGGGCCGGCAGGCGGACCGCGAGCCGCGGTGCGGTCCGGAGCAGGAAGGCGACGAGTTCCTGGATCCGCTCCGGCGGTCCGTCGACGTCGATCACCCGGTTGACGCCGTGGCCGATCAGCTGCTTCGCGGTCTGGGCCGAGGCGGCGGTGGCGAGCACCATGACCGACGCCCGGAGGCTCGGTCCGCCGGGCCGCCGGACCGCCCGCACGACGTCGACCAGGGGAGCGTCGACGACCTCGCCGTGGACGATGACGACGTCAAAGGCGACCGCGCCGACCAGGGCGATCGCCCCCGCTGCCGACGGCACGCGGTCGACCTCGAGGGCCGCACGCCGGAGCAGCGGTGCGAACTGCTCGTATCGCACCGGGTCGATCCCGACCACCAGCACGTTGCGATTGCCCGTCGCCAAAGTACCTCCGTGCTGTGCGCTCCCGCAGCGGTGGTCTACGGTACACGTCCGCCGAGGCGGCGTCCAGACCCCGGGCCGTGAGCGTAGAATGCGAGCGCTCGGTGTGGGGAGGTGAGATGACCGACCTGTCCCAGGTCGACCTGCTCGGTCTGGCGCCCTTCCGGCGGGCGAGCTGGCACGAGGACGGCGATCGGATCGTGGTCGAGGTTCCGCGGCCGACACGGCGCGGCCTGCGCGGCCTGGTCGACCGGTGCGGCTGGTGGATGGGGCCCCGGCAGGTCCGGCTGGACGAGCGCGGCAGCGTGCTCTGGCGTCGCCTCGACGGGTCGCGCGACGTCCGCGATCTCGCCCGGTTCCTCAAGGCCGCCTTCCCCGATGACGACGAGCAGATCGTCCCCCGCGTCGGCGCCTGGATAAGAGCCCTGCGCGCCCAGGGCCTGATCGGCTACCGCGGCTGGGACGAGGAGCCCCCCGCGGGCGAGCGCCGGGATGGTTGATTCGGCAGCGCCGAGGGGCGAGGATGGAGTACGCGGGCCCACGTGCCCGGGCGGAGGTGATGATGGCGATCCAGCGGAGCGTGGTCCACACGGAGACGGCGCCGAAGGCGGTGGGACCCTACTCGCAGGCCATTCGCTGCGGCGACATGGTGTTCACGGCGGGCCAGGTCGCGATCGACCCGGCACTCGGCAGGGTCGTGGCCGAGAGCGTCGAGGACCAGACGCGGCAGGTCTTGAAGAACCTGCGGGCGGTTCTCGAGGCGGCCGGCTCGGGCCTCGACCTGGTGGTCAAGTGCACCGTGTTCCTCACCGACATGGGCGAGTTCTCGCGCATGAACGGGGTCTACGCGGAGTTCTTCCCGGAGGCGCCTCCGGCGCGTTCCGCGGTCCAGGTGGCGGCCTTGCCCCTGGGCGTCAAGGTCGAGGTCGAGGCCATAGCGCTGGCCCGCTGACCGGCTTCTCAGTGGGCGGGCCGGCGGGCGGCGACCGCCTCACGGAGCGCCTGCCAGCGCTCGAGGTAGGCGGCGAGGTGCGGCCGCTCGCGCTCGATCTCCAGCTGCAGCAGCTCGACCACCCGCTGTTGCTCGACGGCGTAGCCGTCACCGTCGAAGTGGCCGCCGAGGTGGGCGAGCCGGAGCCAGACCAGGTAGGTGGTCAGGGCGTCGTACTCGTTGTACTGGACGATCTGGCGGCGGCGGTCGGCGAGCCAGAGGTCGGCGACCTGGCCGCCGTCGACGTCCATCTTGCCGGGAATGCCCGACTGCACCGCGAGCTCGTGCAGGCTCGGCGAGGCCTGACCCCAGGCCCCGACGATGTCCTTGAGGTCGAGGTTGAAGTCGCTGGAGCGGGCGAAGTAGTCCACCCCTTCCCAGGGCTTGTCCGGTCGGGCGCAGAATCCCGGTGCGGTGATTCCGTGGATCAGCGCGCGCTGGAGCAGGATCGGCAGGTCGGCGCCGTGCGAGTTGAAGCCGACCAGCTGCGGCCGGTGGGTCGAGAGTGCCTCCAGGAACCGTCCGACGACCCGTGACTCGGCGGCGTCGGTGTCGTCTTCCGGGTCGTGTGGCAGCGAGGTCAGGGCGAGGTTGACCGAGCCGTCGGGCCGGCAGCGCCGCTCGACGGCGGCGATCGACACGATCCGGCAGACGCTGGTCTTCAGGAAGGGCTGCGGGTCGTCGGCCGAGGCGCCGCCGCGGCGCCACATCTCGGCCAGCACCTCGAGGTCCGAGAGCTCTTCGCCGAGACCGTAGACGAGACGCCCGGCGAGCGGATCCGGCACCCACTCCAGGTCGAACGCCCACACGCGGCTGTGCACCGACTTGAACATCGTGCCTCCGGACCCGACCATTGTACGGGCTGCACGCCTACAGGGTGAGCGGCGCCCCCGGACCGACCGGCAAGCCGAAGGCCAGCCAGATGGCGAGCATGGCCATCCAGACGAGCAGGAAGGCGACGGTGTAGGGCAGCATGGTCGCGATCACCGTGCCCATGCCGGCACGCCGGTCGTAGCGCTCGAAGAAGGCCAGCACCAGGGCGAAGTAGGACATCATCGGCGAGATGATGTTCGAGGTCGAGTCGCCGATCCGGTAGGCGACCTGGACCAGCTCGGGAGAGGCGCCGAGGAGCATGAACATCGGCACGAACACCGGCGCCATGATCGCCCACTTGGCCGAGGCCGAGCCCATGAACAGGTTGATGACTCCGGTGACGAGCACGAAGGCGAGCATCAGCGGGATCAGGCCGAGGTTGAGGGCGGAGAGCGCGGCGGCGCCCTTGACGGCGAAGATCAGGCCGAGGTTGGTCCAGTTGAAGTAGGCGACGAACTGGGCGGCGAAGAAGACCAGCACGGTGTAGACCCCGAGGGCCTCGATCGCCTTGCCCATGCCCTTGATCACGTCGCTGTCGGAGCGGATGGTGCCGGCGCCGATGCCGTAGGTCACCCCGAGCACGACCGCGCCGAGGAAGATCATGGCCACGATGCCCGACAGGAAGGGGGAGTGGAGCAGGCCGCCGGTCGCCAGGTCGCGCAGGAAGCCGTCGGCCGGGACCGTGCCGGCAAGGACGAGCGCGGTCATGATCGTGCCGGCGACCGCCGCCCAGCGGAGCCCACGCTTCTCGGCGGGCTCGAGCCGGCCGACCGGCGCCGCCTGCTCCTCGCCCTGGTAGGCGCC
>CAZKKP010000234.1:6103-6419 GCA_964553295.1 uncultured Thermoanaerobaculia bacterium
CCGAGCCGGGGCTCCACGAGGCGCTCGCTCACCAGGGTGCCGACCCCTGCGATGAGGAAGGTCGAGGCGGCCATGAAGTAGTAGTTGCAGGCCGGGTTGACGCGGTACGTCGGGTCGACCAGGTGGGCCGCCTCCTCGGTCAGGCCGGCGAGCAGAGGGTCGATGGTCCCGAGCAGCAGGTTGGCGCTGTAGCCTCCGGAGACTCCGGCGAACGCCGCGGCGAGACCGGCCACCGGGTGGCGGCCGACCGCCAGGAAGAGGGTGGCGGCGAGGGGGACGAGAAGCACGTAGCCGACCTCGGACGCGGTGTTCGAGA
>CAZKKP010000235.1:0-2805 GCA_964553295.1 uncultured Thermoanaerobaculia bacterium
GGCCGGGGTCCGGCCGAAGGTGTCCTCGTCGATCTCGATGACGTCCCGCTCGTCGCCGGGGTCGCTTTCGGAGAACCACGCGATGGTGCCGTCCGACCAGTCGCCGCGGATGTTGAGGATCCTCGTGCCGGTCCGGGTCAGCGACTTCGTCGCGAGCTGACGGTCATCGGGGCCAGGCCCACCAACTCCTGCATACTCTGCTCTTGCTGGGTGGCTGGGGCTCGCAGTTCGGGAAGAACGCAAGATTCGTTGGGCCTGACGCCGCTCGGACGTTTGTTGGGACGGAGCTGGCGGCCGCAGGGCAGACGCGTCGGATGAAGGCTGGGGAGACATCTTGGGGGATCGCGCGCCGTGGTCTGCGCTCCCTATCCCTGCCTGTGACGAATCTGTTGAAGCTCCCACGTGCGCCGGTGTCTTCGAGCCTCGTCCGCTGAGCGGAACCTCCGGACGCCAGGAGAAAACCGCCACGGATGCAGTGCATAGGCCAGCTCGCTCAGCTCACAGGCAACGCGGAGATTGTCCGGGTCCAACGGGGTCCGGAGCTGCGCTCCAGGCATTTCGGCAACCGAGCGGTACTTCCGGATCGCCATCAGTCGTCGTCCAGTGCGAAGGCTTCGCGAATTCGTGCCGCATCCAGTCGGTCCTGCGGGCGGACGGTGCCCTTCTTCATCAGATAGAGCATCTTCGGACTCGCAACGCGGATCAGCAGGCCGTCCAGCTCAATCTGGTCCGCGTGGGCGTCCAGATCCTGCCAGGAAAAGGCCTCGCCGAGACGGGTCAGGACATCCAGGGAGTATCGGCCGTGGGGGGGAACGTACTCGACAGCCGGGTAGTCCCCGGCAAGCTCCTCCGGGTCGATCTCCTCCACGCTGGGATCCTCGAACAGCTTGAAAAGCGCTCGTTTCAGGGCGCGCAGATTCGCGAGCTCCGGCGAGACGAACAGGTCCAGATCGTGGGTCGCGCGGGGAAGCCCCTGGGCAGCCATTGCCATCGAGCCGATAACCACGAAGTCGACCCCTTCCTCGAGGAGAGCAGCAAGGACGGCTTTGGCTTCATCCAACGTCATGGCAAACTCAGCCTACCATCGACGAGCCGGCCCGCAGCAGCTCGCCCACCACACCCGGACCGTACAGCCATGACAATGCGCGCGAAAAGGGCGAGAGGGGTCGCCAGATTGCGGCCCTCGGCCGGCGGCGGCGGCGGTGCAGCCGCAAGGTCTCTGGGCCGGCCGAGGGCCGCAATCTGGGCAGGAGAGCGGCCATGGTATGCTCGCGAAGTCATATCGGGGGTCATCATGACACGCACCACAGTGGTCATACCGGATGACATCCTCAAAGAGGTCAGGAAGGCGGCGGGCGGCGGCTCGGTGAGCACCTTTGTCCGCGAGGCGGTGGTGTATCGTCTCGACCGGCTGCGGCGGGAGGCGCTGGTCCGGGAGATGGCGGCGGGGTACGACGCCGAGGCGGCGAGCCCCTCGCTCGACCCGGAGTGGCACGACACCGAGGTCGAGGGCTGGTGATGCGCCGCGGCGATGTCTACTGGGTCGTGCTCGATCCGGTGGTCGGCTCGGAGATCGGTCGGCGACGGCCCGCGGTGGTCGTCCAGAACGACCTCGCCAACCACTCGAGCCCCACCGTCACCGTCATCCCTCTGACCTCGAACCTCGGCCGCGTCTACCCCTTTCAGGTGCGGGTCCCGGCGGGCGAGGGCGGCCTGCCGGTGGACAGCAAGGCGCTGTGCGAGCACATCCGCACGGTCTCCCGCGGGCGGCTCGCGGAACGCCTGGGGAGCCTCTCGCCGGATCGCGTTGCCGAGATCCGCGTGGCGCTGGAGCGGCATCTGTGGTTGGAGTGACGCGGTGGCAACCAGATTCCGGCCCTCGGCCGGCGGCGCCGGCGGTGAAGGCCGCAGGGCCCCGGGCCGGCCGAGGGCCGGAATCTGGGCAGGAGAGCGGCCTGGGCGCCGCGTCGCCCGATCTCCCCTGGCCCCTTCCCTGCTCAAATGGCGGTCCTCGGCCGCCACGTCGTCCGTCCCGTTTCCACCCACCATCCGGCGGCCGAGGGCCGCCATTTGACCACCACAGCCGTCCGTGGAAACCTACCCCGGTGCTGGTCAAGATCTGCGGTCTGACCCGGGTCGAGGACGCGGCGGCGGCGGTTGCCGCCGGCGCGCACCTGCTGGGCTTCGTCTTCGTGCCGGGGACGCCGCGAGCGGTGGACCCCGAGCGGGCGCTGTGGATCCGCGACCTGCCGGTCGCCACCGTCGGGGTGTTCCGGGACGCGGCGCTGGACGATGTGCTGTCGATCCGTGACCGTCTAGCCCTCGACTGGGTGCAGCTGCATGGTGAGGAGCCCGACGACTGGCTCGCCCGTCTCGGCGGCCGGGTGCTGCGTCGGGTGGCGGTCAGCGACCCCGTCGACTGGGACCGGGTTGTGGCCCTGGCCGCACGCTGCCTGCCCCTGGTCGACCCCGGCGGCGGCGACGGTCGCGCCTTCGACTGGAAAGTGGTCCACGGGGCGCCGTCCGGAGTGCGCCTCGGCCTGGCCGGCGGGCTCGGGCCCGAGAACGTGGCCGAAGCGATCCGGGTCGCCCGGCCGCAGCTCGTCGACGTCTCCACCGGGGTCGAGTCGGCGCCCGGGGTCAAGGACCACGAGGCCGTGCGTCGGTTCGTGGCCGCCGCTCGCCGGTCGTCCCATGGTCAACCGCCCGGCCACGAGACCTGAGCCCTTCACCGCCCTCTGATTGGCGGTCGGGTCACAGGCGATGGCAGGCCGTCGCCCGGGGGCGCGGCCCGGGCGCCGGCCG
>CAZKKP010000235.1:2815-6388 GCA_964553295.1 uncultured Thermoanaerobaculia bacterium
AGCCGCCGCTCGACGACGGCGTGTCCGTCCGCCAGGGCGACCCGGGCCATGTGGCTGCGGGTGACCGGCTCGAGCACGGCGCCTGCAGGCAAGAAGGGGGCGAGCTCGTCGGAGACAAGGGTCGGCAGGTTGTTCTCGGCCGACAGGTGGAGCCCGAGCACCGCCTTCAGCCGGGGCGAGCGCAGCCGGTCGAGGGCCTCGGCGGACTGGTGGTTGGCGAGGTGGCCGAGCCGGCCGGCGATGCGCTGCTTGAGCGGCCACGGATAGGGGCCGTGGCGGAGCATGTCGGCGTCGTGGTTGGTCTCCAGGAGGAGCACGTCGCAGCCGGCGAGGCGCTCGCCGAGGAGCGGGGTCACGATGCCGGTGTCGGTGCACACCGCGAGGCGGTGGCAGCCGTCGTCGAAGCGATAGGCGACCGGCTCGCGGGCGTCATGGCTGGTCGCCACCGGCAGGATCTCGAGACCCCCGAGGCGCAGAGCCACCCCCGACACGAGCTCGCCGCCGCCCGGGCTCTGCACCGCCAGCGCCGACCAGGTGCCGGCGGTCGCCCACACCGGCGCCGCCACATGTCGGCGGAGCAGCACCTCGAGCCCGCAGACGTGGTCGGAGTGCTCGTGGGTGAGCACGATCGCGTCGACCTCGCCGGGCTCGACGGCGAAGGCGGCAAGGCGGCGGCGGACGGCCAGCGCCGATACGCCGACATCCACCAGCACTGTCACACCGGCCGCGCGCACCAGCACGGCGTTGCCGGAGGAGCCGGAGGCGAGGACCAGGGCCTCCACGCTACCTCCCGGTGGAGCCGAAGCCGCCGGCGCCGCGGTCGGTGGTCGACAGCTCCTGGCTCGGCAGGAACTCGGCACGGGTCACGGGAGCGAGGACGAGCTGGGCAACCCGGTCGCCGCGGTGCACCGTCACCGGCTGCCGGCCGAGGTTGACCAGCAGCACCTTCACCTCGCCGCGGAAGTCCGAGTCGATCGTCCCCGGGGCGTTGACCACGGTCAGGCCCTGGCGCCAGGCGAGGCCGGAGCGCGGTCGCACCTGCAGCTCCCAGCCTTCCGGCACCTCGAGCTCGAGCCCGGTGGCCAGAGCGACCCGCTCGCCCGGGGCGACCCTCACCGGTCCCGGCTCGGCAGAGCACACGTCGGCGCCGGCGGCGCCGGCGGAGGCGTAGCTCGGCAGCGCGACGCCCTCGGCATGGGCCAGGCGGCGGACTCGGACGACGACCGCGGGGCGGAGATCGTGCACGCCGGGATCATACCCGGAGACTCCCGCCCTGTGTGATGCCGTACCTTCGGCGCCCGTCCATGCGACGGAATTTCAGCATCGGTGGTACATTGCACCCGTGAGCGGCGAGCCCGAGCCGTCCCCGGCTGCCTCCGGCGCGGCCCCTGGCCCCGGAGGTCGGTGTCGCTCGCTCGCAGCTCGGCCGCCGTGGGCGCCAGCCCGCCGGCCGGAGGAGATGCCGTGTCCCGAAGAATGCTGATCAACGCTCAGCGCCCCGAAGAGGTGCGCGTGGCCATCGTCACCGACCGCACCCTCGACGCCTACGAGGTCGCCGCCAGCGAGTCGGGCCTGACCCGCGGCAACATCTACCGCGGCGTCGTGGTCTCGATCCAGCCGAGCCTCGACGCCGCCTTCGTCGAGTACGGCGCCGAGCGCCACGGCCTGCTGCGGGTCGACGACCTCGTCCCCCAGGCCTACCACCGCCCACCGGGCGAGGGCGAGCGCCGGCCCCGAGTCGAGCGGGTGCTCGAGCGCAACCGGCCGGTGCTCGTGCAGGTGGTGCGCGACGCGGTCGCGGCCAAGGGCAGCCTGCTCACCAGCAACATCAGCCTCGCCGGTCGCTATCTCGTGCTGATGCCGTTCGACGAGATCCGCGGCGTGTCGCGGCGGACCGACGACGACGAGGCCCGCAAGGAGGTGCGCGAGCGCCTCGCCGGCATGAGCCTGCCCGAGGGCGCCGGCGTGATCGCCCGGACCAACGCCCTCGACCAGCCCAAGACCACCCTGAACCGCGACCTCAACGCCCTGGTGCGGCTGTGGAAGGACGTCCAGTCCGCCTATCGCGCGGCGCACGGCCCGTCGCTCCTGTACTCGGACCAGGACCTCATCGTGCAGGCGCTGCGCGACCTGCTCGACGCCACCATCGGCGAGGTGCTGGTCGACGACGACGAGGCCTTCGACAAGGTCGAGGCCTACATGAAGACCTTCATGCCCCGCGCCAAGACCCGCCTGGTGCGCTATGCCGAGCGGATGCCGCTGTTCTCGCGCTTCGGGCTGGAGGAGCAGATCGACCGCATCTACCAGCGCCGGGTCGACCTGCCCGGCGGCGGCTCGATCGTCATCGACCACACCGAGGCGCTGACCGCGATCGACGTCAACTCCGGCCGGGCGACCCGCGCCACCAGCCAGGAGGAGGCGGTCACCGGCGTCAACCTCGAGGCGGCCCGCGAGGTGGCGCGACAGCTCCGGCTGCGCGACATCGGCGGTCTGGTGGTGGTCGACTTCATCGACATGCGCTCGCACAAGCACCAGCGGCAGCTCGAGAAGACCCTGCGCGACGCCATGAAGGACGACAAGGCGCGCTTCACGGTCGGACGACTGTCGGCCAACGGGCTCGTCGAGATCAACCGTCAGCGGCTCAAGAAGGCGCTGCAGCTGCGCCGCTTCCGCGCCTGCCCGACGTGCTCCGGAACCGGCACCATCGCCAGCCCGGAGCTCGTCGGGCTCAACGTGCTGCGCCGCATCGAGGCCCGCGCCGCTGCCGGCAGCCTCGCCCGGGTCCGCTTCGAGCTCCACCCGGAGCTCGCCGACGCCATCCAGAACGAGCGACGTCGCGAGCTGACCGCCCTCGAGACCGAGTTCGACATCCGCATCGACGTGATCGCGTCGCCGGCCCTGCACCGCTCCGAGGAGCGCGTCGAGTGGACCAACCGCGATCCCGGGGCGGCGGCGAAGAAGCCGGCGCCGACCGCCGCCCTCAGCGCCGCCGACCTCGCCGGGGATCAGCGCCGTCCCGACCGCACCTCGACGTCGCCTGCGACCGCCGAGGACCCAGAAGCCAGCGAGCGCTCCCGGCGCCGCAAGCGAGGGGGCCGCAAGCGCAAGAAGCTCACCGGGACACCGCTCGAGGGCGAGGTCGAGGCAGTGGAAGCGGCCGAAGACCTGGCGGAAGCGCCCGGGGAAGAGCCCGAGGACGGGGCAACCCAGGCGCACCCGGAGAGCCCGGAGGAAGAGGCGCCGACGTCTCGCGCCAAACGTCGCAAGCGCGGTGGCCGACGAAGGAAGAAACCGGCCCAGGACGACGGCGCCGATCCGGCCGAGGCAGCCGAGGCGGGCGCCCATCTGGAGAGCGAGGCAGCGCCCCCGTCCGACACCGGCGACGCGTCGTCGACCGACAGCGGCGAGGCGGAGACCGCGACCAAGACCAAGCGTCGTCGACGCGGCGGCCGCAAGCACAAGAGGAAATCGGACGAAGGCGGCACGGAGCCGTCGCCCGAGCCCGAGCCCGAGCCGGAGGCGTGACGGCGCCACGTCCACGCCGCCCGCGCGGGCGGCGGGCGGCGGGCGGCG
>CAZKKP010000236.1:0-4455 GCA_964553295.1 uncultured Thermoanaerobaculia bacterium
TCGGCGGCGGTCGGGGGGGTCGAGCTGACGCCCCTGGAGATCGCCGGCCTGTACGCCTCCCTGGCCGAGAACGGCCGCGTCCGCGACCTCGCCGTGCTCGCCGACGAGCCCCGACGACCGCCCCTGGCGGTGCTCTCCCCGGGCGCCTGCTGGCTGACCCGGCGGGCCCTGGCCCGTCGCGACCGACCGGACTTCCCGGAGCGCCGGCGGTGGACCCGGCTGCCTGCTTCGATCCACTGGAAGACCGGCACCAGTGTCGGCCACCGGGACGCCTGGGCGGCGGGCTCGGACGACCGTCACACCGTGGTGGTCTGGTTCGGCAACTTCGACCGCAGGCCGGCCGCCGACCTCATCGGCGCCGACCTCGCCGGGCCGGTGCTCTTCGACCTGGTCGAGGGGGCGGCGGCGGGCGGCGGCCCACACCGCGGCGACCCGCGGCCGACCGAGCTGGTCCAGGTCGAGGTCTGCGCCTTCTCCGGCCGCCCTCCGGGGGCCGCATGCCCCGACCGCCGCACCACCTGGGCACTGGCCAGCCAGGTGCCGACCGAGCGCTGCCGGTACCACGTCGCCGTCGACGTCGACCTCGAGACCGGCCTCGCCCTGACCCCGGCGTGCCGCGTTGGCCGGCGCTGGGAGACCCGCACCGCCCTCGCTCTGCCGGCCGACGTCCGTCGGCTGCTCGGCCACCGCGCCGGCCCGGCGCCGCCGAGCCTCGATCCGGCCTGCACCGACGCCATCCCGGGTCGGCCGCCGGCGATCACCTCGCCGACCGGCGCCGAGACCCTGATGCTGGTCGCGGGCCTCGCCGCCGACCACCAGGAGGTGCCGCTCATCGCCCGCGCCGACGGCCTGACCCTGGACTGGTTCGTCAACGGGGTCTGGATCGGCCGCGCCGAGCACGGCGAGCCCCTGTGGTGGACACCCTCGCCGGGCCGCCACGAGCTCGTCGCGGTCGACGGCGCCGGCCGCTCCTCCCGTCGCCACCTGCAGGTGGTGGCGAGTGGCGCCTGACCGCCCGGCTGGAGTCAGGGCGGCCGGTCGGGGACGGCGGCGTCCTCGCGGTCGAGGTCGTGCTCGCGGATCGGGTCGAGCTGCAGATAGCCGGACAGCCAGCGGACGCCGAGGTAGAAGGGCGCCGTGTCGACCACCGCGACCAGGAACTTGAAGACATAGCCGGTGGCGATGAACAGCGCCAGCTGGCGGGCCAGGGGCTGGGCAGGGTCGACCGGCAGGGCGCGGGCCCAGAAGTGGGTGATGAGGATGACAGACACCGTGTCGACGAGCTGCGACACCATGGTCGAGCCGTTGTTGCGCAGCCACAGGTGGCGGCCCCGGGTGACCCTCTTCCAGAAGTGGAAGACGTGGACGTCGCACAGCTGCGCCGCCATGTAGGCGATCATCGACGCGGTCACCGCACCGAAGGTCAGGGCCCGGATCTCGAAGAACACCGGCAGCCGACCGGCGGCGTCCCGCGCGATCGCGCCGGTCGCCGGGTCGACCGCCTCGAAGCCCGGCAGCACGCCGCCGAGCCAGAGCACCGCCACCACCCAGAGATTGAGCAGGAAGCCGACGAAGACCACGAAGTTCGCCCGCCGGCGGCCGTAGAACTCTGAGATGAAGTCGGTGCACAGAAAGGTCATCGGGTAGGGCAGGACGCCCACCGCCACCGCGAAGACCAGGCTCGTGCCGCCCTCGGTCACGTGCTCGTAGAGCTTGACGAAGCGCGAGATCCCAAGGATGTTGAGCATCGCCAGCGTGCCCAGGAACAGCCCCGCCAGTACCAGGAAGACCCGCTCGCGCCGCGCGTGCAGCGCCGACGCCTCGATGGGGTGGAGATCCGGTTCGCGGGTGGACACCCGATGAGAATACCGGATACCTGTCGGGTCCGTGGTCCTCGGATTCCCGCGCCTGGCGGCACAGGAATCCGACCACTGCGGACGTCCTCCCGATGAATCCGGTAGAGTGTGCCGCGAAGGAGTCGCCCCCATGCCCTTCGTCGGCCTGCTCGGGATCCTCGCCCTGCTCGGCCTCGCCTGGTCGATGTCCTTCGCCCGGCGGAAGGTGCGCTGGCGCCCGGTGGTCTGGGGCCTCGGGCTGCAGTTCCTGTTCGCGGTGATCGTGCTCAAGGAGAACGCCTGGAGCTTCGTCGGGATGGCGGTGCTCGCCGGGCTGGTCGGCACCTACCTGCTCATCGCCGGTCGCGAGCGTCTCGCCGGCGGACCGGGCGCGGTCGTCGGCGCCCTGGCCGGCGCCGGGGCGATCGCCTTCGCCCTCGGGCGGCTGGCGCCGGCCGCCCTGCCGTGGCTGCTGCTCGGACTGGTGGTCGTGCTCGCGGCCAACGCCCGCTGGCGCGTTCTGACCGCCGTCCAGCCGGTGCTCGGGACCCTCCTGGTCGCCGGCGGGGTCGCCCTGCTGGCGACCCGCGGGCTGCACGGCCAGGCGCTGTTCGCGGTCTTCTCCGGCAAGGTCGCAGCCTTCCTCGCCCTGTCCGACTTCGGCGCCGCCTTCCTGTTCGGCAACCTCGTCGACGGTCGACACTTCTTCCCCGGGCCCGACGCCGGCTGGCCCGGCTTCGGCTTCCAGTTCGCCTTCAAGGTGCTGCCGACCATCATCTTCTTCGGCGGTTTCATGGGGGTGCTCTACTACCTCGGGCTGATGCAGAAGGTGATCGAGGCGATGGCCCGCTTCATGCGCTGGACCATCGGCACCAGCGGCGCCGAGACCCTGTCGTGCAGCGCCAACGTCTTCGTCGGGCAGACCGAGGCGCCGCTGCTCATCAAGCCCTTCCTCGGCGGCATGACCCGCTCCGAGCTGCTGACCGTGATGGTCGGCGGCTTCGCCACCATCGCCGGCGGCGTGCTCGCCGGCTACATCGCCATGGGCATCCCCGCAACCCACCTGATCGCGGCCAGCGTCATGGCGGCGCCGGCGGCCCTCGCGGTCGGCAAGATCGTCTTCCCCGAGCTCGAGCACTCCGAGACCGCCGGCGACGCCTCGATGCCCGACATCCCGGTCGGCGCCAACGTCATCGAGGCGGCGGCCAACGGCATCTCCGACGGGCTCAAGCTGGCGATCAACGTCGCGGCCATGCTCATCGGCTTCATCGCCCTGATCGCGGTGGTCGACGTGCTGCTCAACTGGCTCGACCGGCTGATCGACGGCTTCCTGCTCGGCGGCGCCTGGGTCGCCTATAACTCGGGCGCGATGTCGCCGGCGGTCGGCGAGCACGTCGGCGTCTTCCCGGGCTCCCTGCAGACCCTGTTCGGCAGCGCCCTCAGGCCTCTGGCCTTCCTCATGGGCGTGCCCTGGTCGGATGCCGCCCAGGTCGGCAACCTGCTCGGCATCAAGCTGTCGCTCAACGAGTTCGTCGCCTACGGCCAGCTCGGCGCCTACATCGCCCAGGACTCCCTGAGCGAGCGCGCGACCGTGATCGCGACCTACGCGCTGTGCGGCTTCGCCAACTTCTCGTCGATCGGCATCCAGATCGGCGGCATCTCGGCGGTGGCGCCGTCGCGCAAGTCCGAGCTCGCGCTGGTCGGGCTCAAGGCGATGCTCGGCGGCGCGATCGTGTCCTGCCTGAGCGCGACCATCGCCGGGCTGCTCCTGTGAGAGAGGGACTGGCTCATGACCACGACCGCCCGTTGTCTCCGCTGTTTCGTCGTCCTGCTCGCCGTCGTCGTCGCGGGCGGCTGCGATCTGCTCGACCCCAACCGGCCATCGAGCTACCCCGACACCGTGATGTTCGGGACCCTGCTCGACGCGACCCCCGCAACCCAGGGCGGTGCGACCCACCAGGTCCGGCTCAGGCTTGGCGTCCCCCGGGCCCTCGCCCGCGCCGAGTCCGAGCTCGGCAAGCCGACGCCGTCCTTCGACAACGCCGTCGAGGCTACGGTCACGGTCACCCGGGGCACGGTGGTGATCGTCGACGGGCTGCCGGCCACGGTCGACAGGCTCCAGCCCGGACGCGAGATCAGCGTGCTGCCGGTCGCCGGCACGACCCGGATGGCCGGTGACACGGTGCTCGTCGAGGCCGAGCACATGCTCGACTTCGACTCCTACCGCCGCTGGCAGCTGCCGGGCCTCGGGTCGGAGGCCGACACCGGCCAGCCCGAGGCGCCGGACCAGATCGCCTCGGCAGGTGTAGAACGCAACCCGGTGCCGGTAGGCGATGGCCGGGTGCTGTACTTCTCGGCCCGGCTGCGCGCGCCGGCGATACCGGAGGGCGACTGGCGTGGCGCTCGACGGCCCGGGCTCGAACTTCCTGCCGACGGCGAGACGGCCCGGGAGCTGCCCTTCCGCACGGTCCTCGGGGAGAACGGCTGGAGCGCGCCCGTGGCGGTCGTCTTCCCCGGCCTGGTATACCCAGCGGGGCCAGTAGAGGGGGGTGTTCACGTTGCGGATGCGCAGGCGCAGGCCCTTGCCGTCGATCACCTGGTTCTCCCGCAGCACGGCGCT
>CAZKKP010000236.1:4465-6383 GCA_964553295.1 uncultured Thermoanaerobaculia bacterium
TCTTCCCCGGCCTCGAGGAGGCCCAGGCGGTCTGGCTGAGCTGGGTCGACCCCGAGGAGAGCCTCTGCCTGGTGACCGTCGTCGACTCGAGCGCCAGCTGGGTCGGACGGGCCGAGCGCGCCGGCCAGCCTGGCGCCTGGGGCCCGGTCGCGCGCCTCGAGGAGCTCGGCGACGCCGCCGACGCGGTGTACCTCGCCGGCAGCCGCACCAAGATGGTCTTCGCCAGCGCGCGGGGCGGCCTCGCCCCGGACCTCTACCTGCACGACCCCAAGGTCGAGGGCTCGCCGCTGCCCCTGGAGCCGCGGCTGAACACCATCTCCGCCGAGACCACCCCGCGCGTCGGCCCCGAGGGCGAGCTGTACTTCCTGCGCGCCGGCCGCCAGCTCGGCCTGGCCGGGGGAGGGCTGCTCGAGGTCGAGGTCGAGGGCCAGCACCTGGCGATGGTCGCCGGCCTCAACCCGACCGCCGACGGGCGGCACGCCTTCGTCGTGGTGCCGCGGTTCCGCGCGGTCGAGCCGGACCTCGAGATCATGGTGGCGCCGCGGCTGGCGGCAGGTCGGCTCGGTCGACCGGTGCCCGTCGACCTGTGGCGCCCCTGACGGCCGAGGTCGAGCTCGCCGGGGCCGCCTGGGGACCGTGGCGGGGAGAATGGCGCGGTGACCGGGTCCTCGGCCACCGCGGCAGCGTCTGGGAGCTCCTCGAGAGCGAGCGGCCGACCGGCACCTGGCCCGACCTCGAGAGCGCCGTCGGCGAGCTCTGGCCGCGGCGGCGCACACTTGACGAGCAGCCATGGGCGATCGGCTGGCTCGGCTACGAGGCCTGCGCCGACCTCGGCGGCGACTTGCCCGCGCACCCCTGCGACGAGGAGTTCCCGGCCGGTTGGTGGCTGCTCGAGCCGGATCGCGTGGGCCCGGTCGGGCGCCCCGAGCCGCGCCCCGAGACCATGATCGAGGCGACCGGCACGTGGACCGTGAGCCTCGACGACCCCTCCTACCGAAAGGCGGTCGTGGCGATCCGGGAGCTCATCGCGGCAGGCGCGGTGTACCAGGTCAACCTGACGCGGCGCTTCTCGAGAGCCGACTGGCGCGGCGGCCTGGACCCTCTGGCACAGGTCCTCGCGGCCGCCGGCTGGCCGGCCTACGCCGCCCGGGTGAGGACCGCGTCAGGCGAGCTGCTGTGCGGCTCGATGGAGCTGCTGCTGCGGCGACGCGGCGGCGCCGCCGAGACCCGACCGATCAAGGGGACCCGGCCCCGGGGCGCCGACCCCGAGGAGGATCACCGTCTCGCCGACGAGCTCGAGCACGACGCCAAGGAGCGCGCCGAGCTGGCGATGATCGTCGACCTGGAGCGCAACGACCTCGGCCGCTGCGCCGTGCCCGGCTCGGTCGCGGTCCCTGACCCGGGCGCCGTGCACCGCTATGCCAACGTGCTGCACCGCGTCGCCAGGGTGACCGCGGCGGTCCCGGCCGACGTCCCCTGGTGGCGGCTGGTGGCGGCGATGGTCCCCGGCGGCTCGGTGACCGGCTGCCCGAAGCGAGCGGCGATGGCCGTCATCCGGACCCTCGAGCCGACGCCTCGCGGCCCCTACACCGGGGCCCTCGGCGTGGTCGCAGGCAACGGCGACCTCGAGCTCGCCCTGCCCATCCGCACCGCCTGGCTCGACCGCGGAGCCCTCCGGCTCGCCGCCGGTGGCGGCATCGTCTGGGACTCGGACCCCGATCGCGAGGAGGCCGAGTCCCGCCTCAAGGTGGCGCCCTGGTTGCGCCTCGGGGGTTCGGGGTGAGCCGGGTGGTGTGGCTCGACGGCCGGCTCACGACCACCGACGAGGCGGCGGATCGCCGACCCTGCGGCCTCGGCGCCTTCACCACCGCCGGCTGCGACCACGGCCGGCCGCTCTTCTGGGACCGGCACCGAAGCC
>CAZKKP010000237.1:0-6357 GCA_964553295.1 uncultured Thermoanaerobaculia bacterium
CCGGCCGCGGCGGCGTCGGCCGCCGGCCGGGCCTCGGCGGCGCCGCTGCCGTGGACCACGCCGTCATGGAGCATGGTCCGCCAGGTCGTCTCGAAGTCCAACGGCCAGCGGAGCTCCGCGAGCCGCGCACGGACCAGGTCGTAACCGCTCGGCGCCGTCATCCCGAGGGCCGACGCCAGCACCTCGAGGGGGCTGCGGCCGTTGTACAGAGGAGCGATCAGCGGCTGCGCCAGGGTCAGCGTGCCGTCCCAGGCCCGGGCGTCGCCCCATGCCTCCAGGGCGTGGGCCCGCGGCAGGTGCCAGGTGGAGCGGCGGGAGGTCTCGTCGTTGAACAGCGACAGGTGGGCCGAGAACGGCACCGCGCCGAGGAGCTCGGCGAAGCCGAGGTCGGCCGGGGCGTCGAACGCCGGGTTGCCGCCGAGGATCAGCAGGGTCTCGACCTCGCCGGCGCGCATCCGCGCCGCCAGCTCCGTGATCGCGGCGAGGTGGCTCGGCCGCTCGGGATCGGCGACCTCGAGGAGGCGCATCGGCCCGCCGAGGTTGCCGAGGGCCTGGTTGAGCAGGGCTGCGAAGGCGTGGGCGGCCGCCGGCTGGCGGTGGCCGACCAGGATCAGGCCGGCGCCCCGGTGGTCGGCGAGGTCGCTCGCGAGGTGCTCGAGAAAGCCCGGGGGAAGCTCGGCCGAGGCGGCGGCGACCGCGGTCGCCAGCTCGTCGGGCAGCACCACGCCGTGCCTCTCGACGAGGCTCTTGGCCAGAGCCGCAAGCGTCGCCGGGACCGCGCCGTGGGCCACCGCCGCGCGATGGTCCGCCTTGCCGCCGGTCAGGGTGTAGGCCGGCTCGGCGACATACAGCCTGAGCATGTCGGGCGCCGGGACCCGGCGCTCGGCGAAGCTGCGGGCGAGACGGACCGCCGCCGGGTGGTCGAAGAGGGGGTCGGCGTCGAAGCAGGCGAGCACCCGCACCGACTCGAGCCGCGGGTCCAGGCGCAGCGGCCGACCGAAGGCGAGCGCCAGGCCCTCGCGCTCGGCATCGCGGCTCGCCGCCTCGTACTCGTACCAGCGCGCCTCGGGCCGCTCGCGGCCGAAACGCTCGCGCAACCAGGCCAGGGTCGGCGACGACGAGGACTCTGCGAGCACCGCCAGGCCCCGGCCCGGCGCCTCGCAGCGGGCCGCGATCGCGGTCTCGAAGTCCGCCCAGGACCTCGGGAACTCGCCGCCGGAGGAGCGCTCGAGGAGCCGCCGGCTGCGGTCGGGGTCATACAGCTCGAGCACCGAGGCCTGCGCCACCGCGGGCAGTGCACCGAGGCTGTCCGGGTGCCCGGGGTTGCCCTCGGCCTTGATCGGCCGCCCGTCGAAGGAGGTCACCAGCATGCCGAGAGCGCTGCCGGCGACCTCGAAGGCGGTCGCGTACCGCTGCGGCACTCCGGGCACGAAGCCCTCGGGCCGGCTGGCGAAGGGCACGATCCGCTCCTTCGGCCAGCGGCAGGCGGTGAGCCCGGCCAAGGCGAGAGAGGCGCCCATCACCTTGACGAACTGGCGCCGGGTCGCCGGCGGCAGCCGGTCCCACTCGTCGTCGGGAAACTCGCGCCGCACCGCCTCTTGGAACTCGGGAGTCTGGGCGAGCTCGTCCAGGCTCCGCCAGTAGCGCTCTCCTGCTATCGATGACATGTGTTGCAGTCCACCGGGGGGTTGATGTTGCGCTCGGCCCGCAGCCGCGCCCCGAGCGCCAACTGGTCTTCCTCGGGCACCCAGTCGAGCTGGGTGACGAGCTCGACGGGGCGCAGGTGCTTCTCCGGGTTGCGGTGGCACTCCAGGCACCAGGCCATGCTCAGGGGCTCGACCTGGGTCACCACCTCCATGGTGTCGACGCGGCCGTGGCAGGAGACACAGCCGACGCCACGGCGCACGTGCGCCGAGTGGTCGAAGTAGACGTAGTCGGGCAGGTCGTGGACCTTCACCCATTCGACCGGCATCCCGGTGGCGTAGCTCTCGCGCACCGGAATCAGCCTCTCCGAAGTGGCGCGGATCGCCGAGTGGCAGTTCATGCAGGTCTGGGTCGGCGGCACCGCGGCATGGGCCGCCGTCTCGACCCCGCTGTGGCAGTACCGGCAGTCGAGCCCGAGCTGGCCGACGTGCACGGCGTGCGAGTACGGCACCGGCTGCTCGGGGGCGTAGCCGACGTCGGTGGTCATCGGCGAGAAGCCGAGCCAGATGATGAGCACCGCGTACACCGCCCCACCCGCCGCGGCGAGCGCCACGGCCGGTCCCAGGAGATTGAACCACACAGGGAAAGTGAAGATATCTTTAGACTTATCGTCCTTCATGAGAACAAATCCTAGCCATCAGCCGGGCCGGTGTCAACATTGCTTCCACAACTCGCGATCAGACAGTCTCGTGCGACGGGGAATCGGCACGACCCGCAGGTCCTCGCGGCCTCGACCTCCTCCCCGGGAGGTCACTAGAATACCCACCATGACGACAACCATCGACCTTCGCTCCGACACGGTAACACAGCCCACGCCGACGATGCGCCGCGCCATGGCCGAGGCCGCGGTGGGCGACGACGTCTACGGCGAGGACCCCACCGTCAACGCCCTCGAGCGGCGGGCCGCCGAGCTCCTCGGTCGCGAGGCAGCGCTCTTCGTCCCGTCCGGGACCATGGGCAACCAGATCGCCGTGCACCTCCACACCCGGCCCGGCTCGGAGGTCGTCGGCGAGGCCGGCTGCCACATCTTCAACTACGAGATGGGCGCCATGGCGGCCCTCTCCGGCGCCCTGCCGCGACCGGTTGCCGCGGCCGGCGGGGTGCTCGAGCCGGCCGAGGTCGCGCGCGCCATCCGACCGCGCACCGGCTACACCACGCCGACCTCCCTGGTGGCCCTGGAGAACACCCACAATCTCGCGGGCGGAAGGGTGACGCCGCCCGGACGCATGGCCGAGCTGGTGGCGGTGGCGAAGAGCCACGGCCTGCCGGTGCACCTTGACGGCGCCCGGATCTTCAACGCCGCCGCCGCCGCCGGAGTCCCCCCTGCCCGGCTCGCCGCCGGCTGCGACAGCATCATGTTCTGCCTGTCCAAGGGCCTCGCCGCGCCGGTCGGGTCGCTGCTGGTCGGCGACGCCGGCCTCATCCTGGAAGCCCGGCGGGTGCGCAAGATGCTCGGCGGCGGCATGCGCCAGGTCGGCATCCTGGCCGCCGCCGGCCTGGTCGCCCTCGACGAGATGGCGCCGCGCATCGCCGACGACCACGTCACCGCCCGACGTCTGGCCGAGCAGCTCGCCGAGGTCCCGGGAATCGTCCTCGACCCCGCGGCGGTCCAGACCAACATCGTCTGCCTCGGGCTCGACCCCGCCCTGCCCCTGTCCGCCGCCGAGCTCGCCCGCCGGCTTACCGAACGCGGCGTCCTGGTGCACGCCCTCGGCCCCGACAGCATCCGGATGGTGACCCACTACCACATCACCCTGGACCACGTCGACCAGGCCGCCGCCGTCACCGCCGAGATCCTCCGCTCGGCGTGACGACGCCCCCGATTCACCAGGTACGCGGGGTGCGGCCGTGCTTGCGGTCGAGGGCCTCGCCGAACAGCTCCACGTAGCGCTCGGCCGACGACCGCCAGGAGAAGTCCTGGCGCATCGCCCGGCGGCGCATCGCCTCGATGTGCCGCGGTCGATGGTGCCAGGTCCACAGCGCCCAGCCCACCGAGTTGTAGATCGACGCCGGCGTCAGCTCGTCGAACAGGAAGCCGGTGCCCTCGCCGGTCTCCTGGTCGTAGCTCGTGATGGTGTCGGCCAGACCTCCGGTCCGCCGGGCGATGGGCAGGGTGCCGTAGCGCTGCGAGTACATCTGACTGAGGCCGCAGGGCTCGTAGCGGCTCGGCATCAGGAAGAAGTCCGAGCCGGCCTCGATCAGGTGCGCCAGGCGGTTCGAGAAGGTCAACGCTACCGCGAGGTTGGGCAGCTGCCGAGCCAGGTTGGCCAGCTCGGCCTCACACCACGCCTCGCCGGTGCCGAGGATCGCCACCTGCAGGTCGAGGTCGCCGCACATCCCGGACAGCGAGCCGACCCCCGGTCCGCACAGCTCGACGAAGCCCTTCTGCTCGACGAGCCGGCTGACCAGGCCGACGACCGGCACGTCGGGCCGTTCCGGCAGACCCATCTCGCGCTGCAGAGCCGCCTTGCACACCGCCTTGCCGGCCAGGTCGTCGGCCGAGTAGGTCGCCGGCAGGTAGGGATCGCTCGCCGGGTCCCACTCCCGCTGGTCGATGCCGTTGAGCACCCCGAAGAGGTCGGCGCGGCGGTGCCGGAGCAGCCCGTGCAGCCCTTCGCCGAGCTCGGCGGTCTGGATCTCCGCGGCATAGGTGGGCGACACCGTGGTCAGGAGGTCGGCGGCGCGCAGGCCGGCCTGCAGCAGGTTCACCGCGCCGTGCCGCTCGAAGCCGCCGTGGTGGTACATCTCCCAGTCGAGGCCGATCATCGGGTACTCGTCCTTGGGGAACACCCCCTGGTAGCCGAGGTTGTGGATGGTGAGGACGCTCGCGGCGTCGCCGAGCACCCCGCGCGCCTCGAATGCCTGCAGGAAGACCGGCGCCAGCGCCGCCGGCCAGTCGTGCGCATGCACCACGTCGGGCGCCCAGCCGAGCTTCTTGGTGAGCTGGAGCGCACCCCGGCAGAGGAAGGTGAAGCGCGCCAGGTTGTCCGAGAATGCCGGCTCGCGGCGGCTGCCGTACACGCCGTCGCGACCGAACAGCACCTCGTGGTCGAGGAGGTAGATCGGCAGCTCGAGGCCGGCCATCCCGGTGGTCAGGACCTCGGACCAGAGCTCGCCGAAGCCCATGGGGATGCCGAGCGGCCCCGGGATCGGCTCGAGCTGCGTCCGGTCGACGCCGTAGTAGCGCGGCATCACCACCCGCACGTCGTGGCCGAGGGAAGCCAGCTCGCGAGCGAGCGCCGGCACCGCGTCGCCGAGGCCGCCGATCTTGGCGATCGGCGCCAGCTCGCTGGTCACCATCAGGATCTTCAGACGTGCCATCCGAACCTCCGCTCCATCCGGCACATGGTAGCCGATGCTCGACACCGGGGCTCGAGACGTGCTACCACTCCTGCGCACCGAAAGGAGGCCGCCATGGCCCGCCACCTCACAAGCCGCAAGCTCGACACCCTCGCCATCCACGCCGGACAGCACGCCGACCCGGTGACCGGCGCGGTGGCGCCGCCGCTTTATCAGACCTCGACCTTCGCCTTCGCCAGCTGCCAGCAGGGCGCCGACCGCTTCGCCGGGGCCGCCGACGGCTACATCTACACCCGCATGGGCAACCCGACGGTGGCACGCCTCGAGGAGGCGGTGGCGACCTTGGAGGGTGGCCACGGCGGCCTGGCCACCGGCTCCGGCATGGCGGCGCTCACCACCTCGCTGTTCGCACTGCTGTCGGCCGGCGACCACATGGTCGGCACCTCGTCGGTGTACGGCCCGTCCCGGGTGGTGGTCGAGCGCGACTTCTCCCGCTTCGGCGTCGAGTCGACCTTCGTCGACACCTCGGACCTCGCGGCCGTCCGGGCCGCGCTGCGGCCGAACACCCGGCTGCTGTTCGTCGAGACGCCGGCCAACCCGACCATCGTGCTCTCCGACCTTCCCGCCCTGGCCGAGATCGCGCACGCCCACGGCACGCTCCTGATGGTCGACAACACCTTCGCCAGCCCGATCCTGCAGCGGCCCCTCGAGCACGGCGCCGACCTCGTGATGCACTCCATGACCAAGTTCCTCAACGGCCACACCGACGTCGTCGCGGGCATGATCGTGCCCGCCACCGAGGCCCTCTACCGGAGGATCCGATCGGTCCACATCTACCTCGGCGCCTGCGTCGACCCGCACCAGGCGTGGCTCGCCCTGCGCGGCATGAAGACCCTGGCGATGCGGGTCCGCACCGCCCAGGACAACGCCCAGAGGATCGCGGCGACCCTCGAGGCCCATCCCAAGGTCGAGTGGGTGCGCTACCCCGGCCTCGCCTCCCATCCCCAGCACGAGCTCGCTCAGCGCCAGATGGACGGCCCCGGCTCGCTGATCTCCTTCGAGGTCAAGGGCGGCGTCGTCGGCGGCACCACCCTGCTCGACCATGTCGAGCTGATGACCCTGGCGGTCTCCCTCGGCGGCATCGAGACCCTCATCCAGCACCCGCCGTCCATGACCCACGCCGCCATGCCCCGAGAGCAGCGGATCGAGGCCGGCATCAGTGACGGCCTGGTCCGCCTCGCCGTCGGCTGCGAGGATGCCGACGACCTCCTCGCCGACCTTACCCAGGCCCTCGAGCACGTCGAGGTGGGATGACCCCCGGAGGTTTGGCAGGGGTCGGGGGTCGGGGGTCAG
>CAZKKP010000238.1:0-6349 GCA_964553295.1 uncultured Thermoanaerobaculia bacterium
TGGCGCCAGGATTCCGAGCCCGAACCCGAGCCTGAATCCGCTCCCGAGCTCGGGCCCGGGATCGGGGAAAGGAGACCCGGTCAGGGCTCGCGGGTGATCGGGTTGGCGGGGACGAAGGGGGCGACGGCGGCGGCGAGGCGGTCCTCCTCGCGGCGCTTGCCCTCGCGCCAGGCCTCCAGCCGGGCCCGCTCGGCGTCGATCTGCTGCCGGTTGGCCTCGATCTGGGCGGTGTTGCGCTCGAGAAGCTCGTCGATCTCGGCCTGCAGGGCGCGGTTGGCCGTGTCGAGCTGCTGCTCGGCCCTGGCGGTGCGCTCGACGAGGAAGCGCTCGAAAGCATCCAGGGCCTGGTCGCGGTGGACGGCGTCGGCGACGATGTCGTCCAGCGACACCGGTCCGCCGGGGAGCCGCCGGAGCATCCCCAGGATCACCCGGGCGCGGGTGTCGTGCTCGGGGTCCTTCAGCTCGTCGGCCTCGAGCATCTCGAGCAGGGTCTCGACGGTGAAGCCGTGCTCCGGGGTAGCGATACCGGCGCTGGCGTAGACCTTGTCGAGAGGGAACTCGGTGAGGTATCCGCCCTCGCTCGCCGCTTCGGCAACGGCCCCGATCGCGGCGTCGAGCTGCGGTCTCGGCTTCGGCGGAGCGAGGTGGGCCGCCACCCCCGACAGATCCTGCCCGGCGCCACCGCCCAGAGCCGGGTCCGGGGCCATGGTGACGGGGATCGGCTCGTCCGGCGCCGGGCCGGCCTCGGCATGGACCAGGCCCATCTTCTCGAGCAGGCGTGTGACCTTGACCATGCCCCGATGGTAGGCGACCGGCGGCGGCGAATCAACGCCCGGTGCGCATCGGCGTCATCGGCAGCCGCCGCCGTCGCGCAGCGCGGTGCTGACGGCATCGAGGTTGGCGTCGAGCTCGCGTCGCTGGGCCTCGAGTTCGGCGACCCGCCGTCGCGCGCGGCTCGCGCCGTCACGTTCGCCGATGTTGTCGAGGTCCCGGACCATCGTCGAGAGCTGCTCGATCTGGCCTTCGATCGTCCGCCGGCCCGCCAGGGCCTCGCGGAAGCTGGCCGCCCCCTCCTCCACCTGGCGGGCGCGGCCGGCATCGCCGCCCCGGCGATGGTGCTCGGCGGCGGTGTCGAGCTCGAGCCGCGCCTCGTAGACCCGGGCGAGCTGGCGGTGGACCAGCCGCGCGAGGTCGGCGTCAGGCCCGGCGGCGAGGGCGCGGAGCAGGCGGTCGCGGGCCGGACCGAGCCGGTCGAGGCAGCGCAGGGTGCGCCCCGAGTAGTAGAGCGTGAGGGGGTCCTCGCCCTCGACCGCGGCCAGCGCGGCGTCGAACCAGGTCGCCGCCGCTTCGAGTCGGCCGGCGGCCAGGCAGGCGCGGCCCGCGAGCAGGGCGCGTCCGTCACCCGGGCTCGCCGTCGCGATTCGGCCGGCGAGCTCGACTGCGGTCTCAAGCCGGCGGCCGGCGACGCCTTCGTCGCCCGAGAGCTGGAGGGCAGCCTCGACTGCGTTGGCGGCGCTCGTCGCGTCCGCCGGGTCGAGGTGGAATGCCTGCCGCCAGGCCTCGACGGCGCCCGCCAGGTCGCCGGCGCTGGAGCGGGCGCTGCCGAGAGCGGCGAACAGCCTGGCGTAGTCGGGCGTGCTCTCGAGGGCCCGCTCCAGGGTCTCCACCGCGGTCTCGGGGGCGCCCGCCCTGAGGTGGGCCGTCGCCGCCAGCAGGGCGAGGGCCCCGGAGGTGTTGGCGTCGAGGCGTGCGTCGTCCACTTCGGCCAGCCGCTCCAGGGCCGCCGCCGAGTTTCCGGCGGCGAGCTCGGCCCGGGCCGCGGCGTAGGCGTAGCTCGGGTTGCCGGCGTCGAGGTCAGAGGCCCGGAGATAGGCGAGGCGGGCGCCCTCGGGATCCTCGAGCCCCTCGAGGGCCCGGCCGAGCATGAAGTGGGCCCCGGCGAAGCTCGGGTATGCCGCGGTGTACTCCTCGAACCCCAGCCGGGCCGCCTCGAGGTCGCCGGCGTCGAAGGCGGCCACGGCGGCGTTCCAGTCCGCGGCGGCCGCAGGGGCGCCGACGGCGAGGACGAGCAGGGCGACGAGCGCGGTCCGATGGCGCGACATGGCTGCACCTCCCAGTCGGTGTACGGAGACCAGGCCCCGTGTGCCCAAAGAGAGCCAGGGGACACCGGACCATTTCACGAACCGATCGCCATGACCAACGTATCTCCCAACGGCTCTGGTAGGATGCCAGCGCGGTTGGAGGTTGAGATGTCGACAGCTCGCACGTGGTTTCTCGGGGTCGGTTGCCTGCTCGTGGTGCTCGGTGCGGTGGTCTTCGGGCTGATCGCGATCGGGCTGCGGACGCCGTCGCTGCCCAAGCAGATGATCCTCGCCCTCGACCTGTCGGGGCCGGTCACGGAGGTCACGGCGGAGGATCCCCTCGCCGAGCTCATGGGTGAGAAGTCCCTGAGCATGCGCGACCTCCGGGTCCTGCTCTCGGCGGCGGCCGAGGACGACCGGGTGGTCGGCATGCGCCTGCGGATCGGCGACTTCGGCGCCGGCGCGGCGCAGATGGAGGAGCTCCGCGCGCTGATCGAGAGGCTGGGCGCGGCCGGCAAGTGGACCGCCGCCTATGCCGACACCTACGGCGAGTTCTCGCCGGGCAACTGGCAGTACTTCATGGCCTCGGCCTGCGACGAGGTGGTCATGAGCCCGGCCGGCGACCTCAACCTGGTCGGCCTGTCGGTGCGCTCGCCCTTCATCCGCGGCATGTTCGACAAGCTCGGGATGACCCCGGAGTTCCCCGGCCGCGGCGACTACAAGACGGCGCGTTTCATGTACACCGAGAAGGACTTCACGCCGGCGCAGCGGGAGATGACCGACTGGCTGGTGTCGGCGATCCTCGACGGCATGGTCGAGGGCATCGCCCGCGGCCGCGGCGTCGAGCAGACCGCGATCCGGGCGGCGATCGACCGTGGGCCGTTCGTCGGCCGAGAGGCGGTCGAGGCCGGCCTGGTCGACGCCATGGAGGACTGGACCGGCTTCGTCGAGCGGCTCGAGGCCAAGGCCGACGGCCGCGGCGGCTTCGTCACCGCCTCGAGCTACCTCGCCCAGGTGAAGAAGCCGGGCAGCGGCGCGAAGATCGCGGTGGTCACCGGGGTCGGGGCGATCATGCGCGGCGAGAGCCGGAAGAGCTTCAACCCGCTCTTCGGCGGCGATGTCATGGGCTCGGACACCCTCGCTCGCGCCTTCCGCAAGGTGCGGTCGGACGACGGCATCAAGGCGGTGGTCTTCCGGGTCGATTCCCCCGGCGGCAGCGCCGTCGCCTCCGAGGTGATCCGCCAGGAGATGGTGCGCACCGCGGCCAAGGTGCCGGTGGTTGTCTCGATGTCCAACGTCGCCGCCTCCGGCGGCTACTGGATCTCCTGCGGCGCCCAGCGCATCGTCGCCGACTCGATGACCATCACCGGCTCGATCGGCGTCTTCGGCGGCCACCTCAACACCGCGCGGTTCTGGGAGGACAAGCTCGGCATCACCTTCGGCCGCCTCGACTTCGGCGCCAACGCCAACCTCTACGGCGACCTCGAGGACTGGACCGACCCGCAGCGGGCGGTGGTCGACCGGCTGCTCGACCGGATCTACGACGACTTCCTGACCCGCGTCGCGGAGGCCCGCGGCATGAGCACGGAGGATGTCGACGCCGTCGCCCGGGGCCGGGTGTGGACCGGCGCCCAGGCCCTGGAGCGCGGCCTGGTCGACGTCATCGGCGGCTTCGACGTGGCCGTCAACGAGGCTCGCTCCCTGGCCGGCATCGACCCTGAGAAGCCGATCCGCCTGGTCGACTTCCCCAAGGCCGAGCCGTTCTGGAAGCAGATCCTGAAGAGGAAGGACCACGAGGAGGCCGCCGTCGGCGAGGCCCTGGCCACCCTCGAGCAGTGGTGGCGCACCGGCGTCCCGCCGACCCCCGGCTCGGTCTGGATGCCGCCGGTGACGGTGAACTGACCCGGCGGCGCCGTCGCGGCCTGCGGGAGACCGCAGTCAGCTCTTCTTCGGGTCCGGGCCGACGAGGGCGGTGACGGTGGCCCGGCAGACCTCGTCACCGGCCTGGTCGCGGACCGAGACCTCGACGGGCAGCTCGCCGTGGTCGGCCTTCTCCGGGACCGCGCAGCTGCCGGTCGAGGTCAGCGTGCCCCGCGCCTTCTTGACGAAGTCGATCTCGAGGTGGGTGACGATCATCCTGGCGTCCCCCGGGATCGAGACGATGGCCAGAAGGCCGCCGGTGAGCTCGCACAGGTTGAGCATGGCCGCGGCGTGGATCGAGCGCAGGTGGTTGCGCACCCGTCGTCGGTCCCGGATCCGGATCACGTTGTGTCCGGGCTCGAGCTCGACGACCAGGGGCCGGATGGTGCCCGAGTAGGGGGCGGCGAGGCCGATGCCGCGGCTGAACAGCCATCGTCCCAGGCCCGAGCCGCCCATCTTCTTCCACTTCGCGAGAAACGGGTTGGTGTGTGTCATGGTGCCCCTATCCTACGCCGCCCCACGGCATCCCGAAAGTCTCCTCACCACAGTGGCGCAGCTGAACAGCGCGGGCCGGGACCGCGTGCCAGCCGCAGGGAATGAACCACAGAGGCACAGAGGCACAGAGGGGCGGCGCGTATCCTGCGACGTCGTGTGTGAAGTGATTTCACAGGAGCAACTTCAGTGAGCTCGCTCCAGGAGCTGACGGCAGATCCGACGGACTCCGTGACCAGCACAGAGGGCCACAGAGCGGATCGATCGTGGTGTTCCCGGGTTGTTGGTGGTACTTCGGCCAGGGTCTCGTCACCACTTCGCGGATCCTCTCTGTGCCTCTGTGGTTCATTCCCGGCGTCACCGGGGGGCCGAGAAGGTCGTTGACAGCGGGCGGGGGCCGCGTGAGGATCAGGTCGTATGGACGGGGCAAGGGTCATTGTCTGCCGGGGGGCTCGGGCGGCCGAGGCGCGGCTGCTCGAGGAGGTCGAGCGGCTCAGGCCGCGCCGACTGGCCGACCTCGGTCGGCCGCTGCGGGTGGTGGCGCCGTCCCGCGGGCTGCGGGTCCACCTGGCGTCGCGGGTCGTCGAGCGCCTGGGTCCGGTCGCCGGGGTGGTGGTGCAGACGGCCCAGGGGCTGGCGCTGGAGGTCCTCGAGCGGATCGGGGCGCTCCCGCGCTGGTCGGACGCCGCGGCGGCGCTGCTGATGCGCCGGCTGGCCGCGGCCGAGCCCGCGCTCAGCGACGCCCTCGGCGAGCTCGAGGACGGCTACGGGACCCTGGCCGGGGTGGTCCGCGACCTGCTCGACGCCGGTTTCACGGTCGACCACGAGGAAGCGGTGAGCGAGCGCCTGGACGAGCTCGCGGCCCAGGTGCCGCGGCCGCGGCTGGAGCGAGCGCGGGCCATCGTCCGGCTGGCGGCGCGCCTCGACAGGGCTCTGGCCGGAACCGGGATGGCCCGGCCGGCGGCGGCGCCGGCCCTCGCCAGCGAGGCCATCGCCCGCGACCCGGAGCGGGCGTTGCCCGCCTCGGCGATCCTGGTGCACGGCTTCGCCGACGTCACCG
The DNA here is from genome assembly GCA_964553295.1 of uncultured Thermoanaerobaculia bacterium. GTDB lineage: Bacteria > Acidobacteriota > Thermoanaerobaculia > Thermoanaerobaculales > Sulfomarinibacteraceae > CAZKKP01. Next base: position 5,554 of record CAZKKP010000238.1, read on the forward strand.
GGGTGACCGCCGATCTGCTCCAGGCCCTCCTCGGCCGCTGCGGCGCCACGGTGCTGGTGGACCGCCCCCAGGACCCGGCCGGCGGCGGCGACGATCCCGGCTGCCGCTTCCTCGAGCGTCTCGGGGTGAGCCTCGGCGGCGCCACCACGGATCTGGACGAGCGCGACCCCGAGCCGAGCAGGGTCGAGCTGGTCGAGGCCCGCACCCCTGAGGAGGAGGCGCGCTGGCTCGCCGGCCGGCTGCGGGCCCTGCTCGACGGGGGCACGGCGCCGGAGTCGGTGCTGGTGGTGGCCCGGGACCTGGAGGCCCGGGCGCCGCGGCTGCGCCGTCACCTGACCCGGCTCGGGGTGCCCTTCTCCGGCGTCGGCGCCACCGTTCCCGGGGGCGCGATCCGGGTGCGGCTGACCGGCCTGGTCGACGTCGTGGGCCGCGGCGCCGCCACCGAGCTCGACCTGTGGGCCGAAATCGCCGACCAGCCGGAGGGCGTCACCGAGCTGCTGCTCGGGCTGCGCATCCTGGGCCTGCGCCGGCTCGGCGACCTCGCCGGGCTCGAGGCCGAGCGCGACCATCCCAGGGGCGTCCGCCTGCCGATCACCGTCCTCGACGAGGACGGTCGTGCCGAGGAGGGCGGCCGGCGGGCGATCCTCGCTGCCGAGTCCCTCGCCGCGGCGTCGCGGGCCGCCCGCGGCCTGGTCGCCGAGCTCGACGGCTGGCCGGAGCGGTCCGACGCGGCCGGGCATGCCGCCCGCACCCGGGCCGTGACCTCGGCCCTCTGCTGGCCCGCGCAGGGCGGGGC
>CAZKKP010000239.1:0-4361 GCA_964553295.1 uncultured Thermoanaerobaculia bacterium
GCAGCGTCAGCCGCAGCGCCAGGGGCAGCGTCAGCGACCCCCGACCCCTGTCCCCCGACCCCCGCCTACCCGAGCCGGCGGCGGACCAGGGCCTCCATGCCGCCGGCGAGGACGAGCTCCTGGGCGGCGGGGCCGAGGGGCGACAGCGGGTACTCGTGCTGGCGCCAGACCGCCTTGGAGCGGCGGTAGTCGACGGCGATAGGGCCGCCGACGATGGTCCGGTGGCCGGCCGCGGCCTCGCCGGCGAAGGCGGCGCGCAGGGCAGCCACCAGCTCCGGCGACTCGAGGCAGATGAAGGCGTTGTTGAAGGCGTTCCGCAGGTAGGTCTGGGAGAACGAGGCCGCGATCACCATGTGGATGCCGCGGTGCTTCAGCGCAGTGGCCGCCTGCTCGCGCGACGAGCCGGTGCCGAAGTTCGAGCCTGCGACGATGACGTCGCCCGCCGTCGCGAGCTCCTGGAACAGGGGGTCGTAGTTCGCCATGGCGTGGCCCGCCATCTGCTCCGGCGTCAGGTCGTCACGATACGTGACGTCCTTGCCGTAGATCCCGTCGGTGTTGAGGTTGTCCGCGGGCAGCCAGAGCACCCGGCCGAGGTGGCGCTCGGGGAAGCCCTGGCGGATCTCGACGGTGCGCTCCGGCGGCCGCCAGCCGAGGTCGGTGAAGGCGTAGTCCGGCACCGCGCCGTCGAGCTCACCGGGGCCGGTGATGTGTCCGGCCAGGGCCGAGGCCGCGACCACCGCCGGGCTCGCCAGATAGGCCCGTGCGTCCCGCGAGCCCATGCGGCCCTTGAAGTTGCGGTTGGTGGCCGAGATGCCCACCTCGCCGGGCTCGAGCAGACCGACGCCGAGGCCGATGCAGGCGCCGCAGCCCGGCGGCAGGGTGCGGGCGCCGGCGGCGACGAGGTCCTGCCAGATCCCGAGGCGCTCGGCCTCACGCTCGACCTCGGCGGAGGCGGCGGCGACCCACAGCTCGACCGAGTCGGCGACCCGCCGGCCGCGCAGCACCTCGGCGGCCTCGGCGAGGTCGTCGAGGCGGGAGTTGACGCACGACAGCAGGTAGGCCTTGTTCACCTTGACCCTGTCGGCGGCGATCTGGGCGACCGGTCGCATGACGAACACGGTGTCCGGCCCGGAGACGTGCGGTGACACCCGGTCGAGATCGACGACGATGCGTGCCGCGTACTCGGCGTCGGGATCGGGCGCCGGGGGATCGGTCTCCCAGCCGGCGATCGTCGACTCGGTGAGGCGGCCGCCGGGGCCCTTGGCCGCGAGCACCGCCGCGCGCTGGCGGAGATAGGCAATGGTCGTTCCGTCACAGGGGAACCAGCCCACCAGCGCGCCCCACTCGGTGGTCATGTTGGCCACCGTCATGCGCTCGGACATCGACAGCGAGGCGACGCCGGGGCCGGCGAACTGGACCGCCGCGTTGAGCACCTCGCCCGAGCCGTACAGGCCGCACAGGGTGATGATCAGGTCCTTGCCGGTGACGCCGGGGCGCAGCCGGCCCTCGAGGACGACCTGGACCGTGCGCGGCACCTGCCACCAGGTGGTGCCGGTGGCCCAGATGGCGGCGGCGTCGGTGCGCACCACGGGGGTGCCGATGGCAGCCAGCGCGCCGTACATGTTGGAGTGGGAGTCCGAGGCGACAACCAGTCGACCGGGATGGACGAAGCCGTTCTCGCACATCAGCTGGTGGCCGATGCCGGCGCTCGCGGGGTGAAAGACGATCCCCTGGTCGCGGGCAAACTGCTCGATCTTCGCGTACTTCGCCAGGTTCTCCTCGGACGTGTCCTGGACATTGTGGTCGAGGGTGAAGACCGGCTGGGAGGGGTCGGCGACGCGGGTGGCCCCGATCGAGCGGAACTTGGGCAGCACAGCGCCGGTGTTGTCGTGCGTCATCACGTGGGCGGGCCGCACGGTCACCATGTCGCCGGCACGGACCTCGTGCCCGGAAGGCAGGTCCACGGCGTGGGTCTGGGCCACCTTCTCGGTGATCGTCTGTGGCATCGAGCACTCCTTGAGCCGGGCTCGCTCGTCGAGCTCCGGTGGTTCGCGGCCATTCTCGTCCAGCCGAGCGAGGTTCGTCTAGCCGAAACCGAGGCGCTGCACCACCTCGCGCAGGACGTCAACGAGGAATCTCCTGGAACTCAGATCAGACCAGGACAGGTAGCGGCCGATCTCGGGCAGCAGGATGTCGGTGCCCGGGTCGGTGACGGCGCCGGCGCCGACCGTGATCCGACCCGCGATGACCGTCCCCTGGAACATCTTGCGAATCTCGTCGACCCGTTCCACCAGTGGTCGCTCGGCGCCCAACAGGTGGCCGGCCTCGATGTCGGTGAAGAGCAGGAAGAGATGGCAGTCGTGCACCAGGGGGGCTGCGAAGGCGGGGTCGAAGGCGTCGGCGCGAAAGGCGAGGAGCTCGACGAGCATGCCGTTGCCAGCCGGCACGACGCGCTGTTGGATCTGGTAGCGGGGCTGCAGCTCGACGTCGTCGGGCGGTCGTCCGCTGCGGCCGGCGAGGGCCTCGATCGCCCTGAAGCAGGTCCGGGCGTCCCAGGACAGCACGGTGATCTTGAGCACCCGTCCGGCCGCGTCGCCCTCGGGGAGGGCCTCGATCAGGGCTTGGATCAGCGCCGGGAGCTCGGGATCACCGAGCCGTCCGAGCTCGAGCTCGTCACCGAGCACCACCTCTCCGGTCCGCGCGAGCCCAACCACGGCCGCGAGCACCACATGGTCGTCCATGCCGGTGACCGCCGGCAGCCGGCGGAGAGGCATCGGCTCGGAGAGCGCGTCCAGCAGTCGGCGATGGGTCTCCTCTCGCGCCCGCGCCGCCACCGCCCCGCGGGCGATGTGCAGCCGTGCCCAGTCGCCCGGCAGCTCGCCCGCGAGCTCGGACCATGCGGTGGCCCGCTCGGCGGCGGAACGGATCAGGGCCGTCGACTCGGCCAGCTTCTGACCGGAGGTCGGCGCCGGATCGCCGTCCCGGCGGGCCTCGACCCGGAAGGAGCCCCGCGTCCAGGTGAGGGCGTCGAGCAGTATCTGGCGGGCGGCATGGCACTCGACCTCGGGCGAGGCATCCTGGGGCAAGCCGCTGCCCGCCACCGCGATCGGCCGTCCGTCGGCCAGGTGGAGCACCACCACGCGTCGCGGCGAGGCGGCGGAGACCAGCACGAGCCGACCGCTGAAGGTCCGGCGCCCGAGGATCGGCAGGATCTCCCACGGTGGCATCAGGCGAAGGCTGCCCTGAGCCCAGGCGCTGTCGGGTCCGTGGGGGAGGCCCGGCGATCTCGTCGGCATGCTCACCGTTGTCTCATGACCTCCGCGCCGATCCTAACCCAACTGACGGCAGGTATGACAGGGCTTCTCACCCCTGGAACAGGAAGTGCTCGTCCAGGTGGGCCTGGATGTTGCGCTCGAGCAGGTCGGAGTGGTCGAAGCCGTGGATCCGCAGGTAGTACTCGGCGGCCTCGATGAGCACGATCTCGGGAATGAGGCCGATCATCTCCACCCGTCGGATGTCGACGCCGAAGCGCGCCGCCTCGATCCTGATGTTCTCGATCGCCCGGTACATCGGGGTGGCGCGGAAGTTGGTCAGCGCGATCGTCATCATCGCCAGCCCACTCTGGGAGTCGTGGGCGGCGTGGGCTCGAATGATCCCCCCGGAGGTGTCGGCCACCGCGTGACCGACCTGGCGCGCGACCTCGGCCTCGCCGCACGAGAGGTATACCTTGAACTGGATCAGGGGGTAGCGGGCGCCGATGATGGTAACCCCGGAGTCCTCGGGGAAGATGTCCGGCCCGAGGTCGGGCTTCCAGCGGAGGTCCTTCATCTTGGCTGCGAAGCCTTCGTACTCGCCGTGCCGGATGTTGTCGACGTCGCGGCGGTAGCGATAGCGGGCGGACTCGGCGAAGAGGTAGACCGGGAGTTGGAAACGCTCGGCAACCTTCTCAGCGAACTCGACCGACCACTGCTTCGCCTCCTCGATGGTCGCGTTCTTCAGGGGCACGAAGGGGAAGACGTCGACCGCCCCGACCCGGGGGTGCTCGCCCTGGTGGCGGCGCATGTCGATGTGCTGCAGCGACTGCTCGTACAGCAGCAGGCCGCCGTCGAAGATGGCCTCTTTGCTGCCGGTGAAGGAGAGCACGGTGCGGTTGCGTGGGTTGTCGACGGCGACGTCGAGCATCATCAGGTCGCGCACCGCCTTGAGGCGCGCCGAAAGATCCTCGATGAAGGCCGGGTCTCGACCCTCGCAGATGTTGGGGACGACGGCGATGATCTTGCTCATAACCAGGCCTCCTAGAAGATCCCGAGGAACACGCCGGCCGCGTCGACCGGCGGGGCCATGTGCTGCCAGGCCTCGGC
>CAZKKP010000239.1:4371-6299 GCA_964553295.1 uncultured Thermoanaerobaculia bacterium
GAGCCGATGACGCCCGCGACGTTCGGTCCCATCGCGTGCTGCAGCAGGTAGTTGGAGGGGTCCTCCTCCTGGCCGACGTGGTGCACGACCCGCGCGGAGTCGGGCACCGCGGACACGCCGGCAGCCCCGATCAAGGGGTTGATCTTCTCTGCCACGAAGAGGTTCATCAGCTTGGCGAAGAGCACGCCGCCGGCCGTGGCGATGGCGAAGGCGACGCAACCGAGCACGAAGATCTGTATCGACTGGGGTGTGAGGAAGACCTGCGCCGAGGTAGAGGCGCCTACCGCCACGCCGAGCAAGATGGTGCAGGTGTCGAGCAGCGCCGATCCCGCGGTCTTGGCCAGCCGTCCGGTGACCCCGGACTCCTTGAGAAGGTTGCCGAAGAACAGCATGCCGAGCAGCGGCAGGCCGCCGGGAGCGACGAGGGTGGTGACCAGCATGCCGATGATCGGAAACAGGATCTTGTCCCGCTTTGGGACCTTGCGACCCGGCTTCATGTGGATGCGCCGCTCCTCCCTGGTCGTCAGGAGCTTCATGATCGGCGGCTGGATGATCGGCACCATCGCCATGTACGAGTAGGCGGCGATGGCGATCGGACCGATCAGCGAGGGGGCGAGCCGGGAGGACAGGAAGATCGCCGTCGGCCCGTCGGCGCCGCCGATGATCCCGATCGAGGCCGCGTTCGCCGGCGAGAAGCCGAGGGCGAGAGCGCCGAGGAAGGTGGCGAAGATCCCGACCTGGGCGGCGGCGCCGAGCAGCACCGCCTTCGGGTTGGACAGCAGCACCGAGAAGTCGGTCAGGGTGCCGATGCCGAGGAAGATCAATGGCGGCAGCAGGCCGGTCCGTACCAGGAAGTAGATCAGGCCCATGACGCTGTTGGTGGTCGTGTTGAAGGTGTACTCGTGGGTCACCGGGTCGACCATGTACACCGAGATCGCGTTGAACAGCTGCAGGGGCAGCGGGATGTTGCCGATCAGGACGCCGAAGCCGATCGGCACGAGGAGCAGCGGCTCGTAGTTCTTGGTGATCGCCAGGGTGATGAAGATGCAGCCAATGGCGATCATCAGCAGGTTGAGCCACGACAGGTTGGCGAAACCGGTGCCGCTCACGACCTGCTCGACGTAGCCCTGCATCTGCCCGCTGACCAGGTCCCGGTTGAACACTCCCTGGCGGTACTCTGTGATGCGCGCGATGGTCTGCTCGCGGCCCACCGACAGGACCGTGACGAGGGCGCCGACCTTGCCGTCTGCGGTGTGGAGCACCCCCTTGGCGCCGTGCCGGAGGCCCTTCGAGTCGGGGCTCGCCCAGCCGCGTTCGAGCAGCACGAAACGGTCGGAGGGCAGCGTCTGGATCTTCAGGAAGTGGAGCTCGAGGGCGTCGACGGACGCGTGGTCGACGGTGTCGATGGTAGTGCCCGGAGTCATGCCGTCGACCCGGGCGACGCCGTCGAGCTCGTCGGCCCAGACCACCGTGAAGCTGCCGATCACGGCGCCGTCACGATCGTGCAGCTGGCCGCGGGTCGGCTCGCGCTCGGGCTCTTCGGCGTTCTGCGGGGCGTGGGCGACTCCGTGGTCGGCGCCGCGCAGCAGTGTGAAGTAGGTGTCGCGAGGAAAGCGCAGCTCGAAGTGCTCGTCGGCTGCCAGCGGCCAGGCGGCGAGGATGAGGATCGCCGCCAGGGCAGCGGCGAGAGCCGGCGCGAAGGTGCGGCTGCTGGAGTCCATGGCCGACCTCCTACAGGGTCGTCATCTCGGGCAGGGCGACCTCCAGCAGCGGGTCGCCTTCGCCCACACTGTCGCCGTTCGACACGAAGACCTTGCGGACCGTGCCGTTGTGCGGCGCCGGGATGACGTTCTCCATCTTCATCGCCTCCATGATCACCACCGGCTGGCCGGTCTGCACGGAGTCGCCGACCTTGACCTTGAGCTCGA
>CAZKKP010000240.1:0-2302 GCA_964553295.1 uncultured Thermoanaerobaculia bacterium
GGCACGGCCGGTGCGAGGGGGAGGGGGGGGCGGGCCGCCGCCGGGGCGGCGCTTCAGCTCGGCGACGGCGTGGGCAGGTACCCAGCCGGCCATCCCCTCGGTGTAGACGTGGGCATCACCGGCATAGGTGCCGGCGTCAAGCCTCTGCTCAAGCGTGTCCTTGGACATCGGGCCGAGGCTCTGACCGTCGATTGCGACGTACCACTGTTGGTCGCTCATCACCGTTCCTCCATCCTCGTTGCTCATCGGTCAACGCAGCAGCAACCGATCCGGTTCGTGCTGCGCTCCGGTCGGATCAGGGCCAGAGATAGTCGCCCTCGTCGTCGAGCCGGGCGGAGACCTGGACCGAGTCGCACACCCCGCCGGAGAACCAGAACCACACCTCGGTTCCGACGAGCTCGTACACCCGTCGGTCGACGTCGGGCATGTCGTCCTCCATCTCGACCTCACCGAGATCCTCCAGGGCCTCGAGGATCTCCTCCTCTTCTCCGCCGATCGGCCGCAGGCCCTCGATCTCCGCCTCCGGGTGGTCGACGTCGATGGTCACCAATCTGAAGCTCGCGTCGGCGTCGAAGTACAGCGAGTAGCCTCGGGCGTCGTAGTGCCACTCGATCCAGTCGCCGCCCTTGACCTTCACGTGCTCGGAGCGCTCCGGCGCTCCGACCGCCTCGCGCACCTCGGCCTCGGTCGCTCCGAGCCGGATCGACCCGACTCCCAGTCCCGGCATGATCTTCATCAGAATGGGCTCCGTTCCCGCGCTGTCTTCCGGCAACGCGGTCAGTATACGGCTCGCCGGCCGGGACCTTCACCGCTGGTTCGCGACCCAGGGCGCGAGACAGCCCGGGTCGTCGTTGGCGGGGCGGTTGACCCGCGGCGACACCGGCAGGACCTCCAGACCGTCGACGCGACAGGTCGCCGTCAGCTCGGCAAGCCGCGACCGCCCCAGCGGGTCTCGCGCCAGCCACTCGTCCCAGGTCGCCGGCTCGAGGATCACCGGCATGCGGTCGTGCAACGGGGCCACGAGGTCGTTCGGCGCGGTGGTGAGGATGGTGCACGACACCAGCTCGCTGCCATCAGGCGCCCGCCAGCGCTCCCACAAGGCCGCGAAGGCGAACACCCGCCGGTCGGTGTAACGGATCAGGTGCGGTCGCTTACCTTCCCCGGTCGGGACCCATTCGTAGAAGCCGTCGGCGGGCAGCAGGCCGCGCCGTTGGCGCACCGCGGAGCGGAAGGCCGGCCTGTCCGCCACCGTCTCGGCCCGGGCGTTGATCAGGCGGCTGCCGATGGAAGGGTCCTTCGCCCAGGAGGGGACCAGGCCCCATCTCCCCCTGACGAGTGCGCGCCCGCCGGCCTCCAGCCCGAGAACCAGCGGCACGAGCTGGGTCGGTGCGATGTTGTAACGGGGCAGGTGCGCCGGGTCCTCGGAGACGCCGAAGACCTCGGCGAGCACCGCCGCGGAGACGGTGAGGGTGTACCGGCCGCACATGGTCTCATCCCACCGTGCGTTATCATGACACGGCCATGGCGGGGCCATGAAGGCGACGCCGGCAGTGGCAATGCCCGGAGCGGAGCCGGTCGTGGCCGCGGCCGACCAGCGGCAATCGCCGCTTCTGGCGCGAAACCAGGAGCTGACCGCAACCCACCCGTCGAACTGAGCAGAGCATCGGAGCAGAGCATGGCAGGCATCTTCAAGGCGTACGACATCCGTGGCACCTATCCCGACCAGGTCAACGAGGACATCGCGTTCAAGGTCGGTTACCACTACCGGGATCTCCTGAATGCCGAGGACATGGCCTGCGGCGCGACGATCGTCGTCTCCCGGGACATGCGGTCGCACTCGGTGCCGCTCGCCCAGGCCCTCAAGCACGGCCTGCGGGCCCGAGGGTTGGCGGTGGTCGACATCGGCGTCGCCGACACACCGCAGAACTACTTCGCAACCGGCTTCCTGAAGGCATCCGGAGGCATCCAGGTGACGGCCAGTCACAACCCGGCGGTGTACAACGGCTTCAAGCTGTCGCGCAGGGACGCGATTCCGGTGTCGAGCGAAACCGGCATTGCCGAGCTCGAGAAGCTGGTCACGACCTCGACCGTCTCCCGCGACCTGCCGCCGGCCGCCGACGAGTCGATGCGCGACGTCTTCTCGGATTACGTCGACCACGTGCTGGCGCACGCGACGCGGCTGACGCCGCGGCTCAAGATCGCCGCCGACGCGGCCAACGGCATGGGGACGCTGTACCTGCCGATGCTCGAGCGCCTGAATCTCGAGGTGGTGCCGTTGTACTTCGAGCTCGACGGCACCTTC
>CAZKKP010000240.1:2325-6299 GCA_964553295.1 uncultured Thermoanaerobaculia bacterium
AGGCGGAGAACCTGGTCGACGTCGAACGGGCGGTGGCGGAGCACGGGTGTCACCTGGGCGTCGCCTTCGACGGCGATGGCGACCGCGCCATGATGGTCGACGAGCGGGGACGGGCGATCTCGGCCGACAAGATCACCGCCCTGCTGGCGCCGCGTTTCCTCCGCTCGGAGCCTGGAGCGACCATCGTCTACGACCTGCGGTCCTCCTGGGCGACCCGCGAGGCGATCGAGGAGGCCGGCGGCGTGCCGGTTCGCGAACGGGTCGGGCACTCCTTCCTCAAGGCCACCATGCGCAAGCACAACGCCCCCTTCGGCGGCGAGCTCGCCGGCCACTTTTACTACCGCTCCAACTACACCGCCGACTCCTCGATCATGACCGTCGTCGAGGTGGTCAACCACCTGCGCGAGACCGGCGGCCGGCTGTCCGAGCTGGTCGAGCCCCTCGACCGTTACTTCGCCACCGGCGAGATCAACTTCCACGTCGACGACAAGGAGGGCATGATTCGCAGGCTGGCCGCCGACTTCGCCGGGGCCGATATCGACTACCTCGACGGCATCACCGTCCAGCTGCAGGACTGGTGGTTCAACGTCCGGCCGTCGAACACCGAGCCGCTGCTGCGGCTGGTCCTCGAAGCGAAGACCGCCGAACTGATGGACGAGAAGAAGGAGCTCCTCCTCGGCTACCTCGGGACGCCGGAGTAGGCGGCGGTCCGCCGCCGTGCGTACACCGTCGGAGCCTCGATGACCAGGATCCTCGGAATCTCGGCCTTCTACCACGACTCGGCGGCGGCTCTGGTCGTCGACGGCGAGATCGTCGCCGCCGCGCAGGAGGAGCGGTTCACCCGCAGGAAGCACGACCACGGCTTCCCCCAGAACGCCATCGACTACTGCCTCGCCGAGGCCGGCATCCGGCCGGAGGACCTCGACCTCGTCGGCTTCTATGACAAGCCGCTGCTGAAGTTCGAGCGCCTGCTCGAGACCTATCTCAGCTTCGCTCCGGCCGGCTTCCCGTCCTTCCTCAGGGCGATGCCGCTCTGGCTCCGGCAGAAGCTTCACCTGCCACGTGAGATCCGGCGCGGGCTTGGCGGCGGCTTCCGGCGGCGGGTGGTGTTCACCGAGCACCACGAGTCCCACGCCGCCAGCGCGTTCTTCCCGTCGCCCTTCGAGGAGGCCGCGATCCTCACCCTGGACGGGGTGGGGGAGTGGGCGACCGCGAGCTGGGGCGTCGGACGCGGTCACCAGGTCGAGCTCAGCCACGAGCTCCACTTCCCCCACTCTCTCGGGCTGCTCTACTCGGCGTTCACCTACTTCTGCGGCTTCAAGGTCAACTCAGGCGAGTACAAGCTGATGGGTCTGGCGCCCTACGGCGAGCCGCGCTACGCCGACCTGATCCGCGAGCGCCTGCTCGACCTCAAGGAGGACGGGTCCTTCCGCCTCGACCTGCGCTACTTCAACTACTGCCAGGGGCTGACCATGACCTCGCGGGAGTTCGAGAAGCTCTTCGGCGGACCGCCGCGGCGGCCGGAGACGGCCCTCGGCCAGCGCGAGATGGACCTCGCGGCCTCGATCCAGGTGGTCACCGAGGAAGTGATGCTCACGGCGGCACGGCACCTTCACGAGCGCACCGGGATGAGTAACCTCTGCCTGGCGGGCGGCGTGGCCCTGAACTGCGTCGGCAACGGACGCATCCTGCGCGACGGCCCCTTCGAGCGGATCTGGATCCAGCCGGCGGCGGGGGACGCCGGCGGCGCCCTCGGCGTGGCCCTGTTCATCTGGCACCAGTTGCTCGGCAACGAACGCATCGTGCGTGCTCCCGACGGGCAGCGTGGATCGCTGCTCGGGCCGAGGTTCTCGAACGACGAGATCCGGTCCTTCCTCGACGGCGTCGGTGCGTACTATCACCGGTTCGAGGACGAGGAGGAGCTCTGCGAACGCCTCGCGGAGCTCATCGAGTCGGAGAAGGTCGTGGGTCTGTTTCAGGGTCGGATGGAGTTCGGCCCGCGAGCGCTGGGTTGCCGCTCGATCATCGGGGATGCGCGGTCGCCGGCGATGCAGTCGGTGATGAACCTGAAGATCAAGTTCCGGGAGTCCTTCCGGCCCTTCGCGCCGATCGTGCTGCGGGATCGTGTCGCCGACTACTTCGAGATGCGCGAAGGCGAGGACAGCCCGTACATGCTGCTGGTCGCTCCGGTGCGACGGGAGCGGCGGCTCGACGGCACGGCGACGAAGGCGGAGTCGGGGCTCGACAAGCTCAAGGTGACCCGCTCGGAGGTGCCGGCGGTCACCCATGTCGACTTCTCGGCTCGGGTGCAGACTGTCGACGCCGAGCGCCATGGGCGGCTGCACCGTCTGATGAAGGTGTTCGAGGAGCGTACCGGCTGCCCGGTGATGATCAACACCTCGTTCAACGTCCGCGGCGAGCCCATCGTGTGCTCGCCGGAGCACGCCTGGCGATGCTTCATGGCGACCAACATGGACGTGCTGGTGCTGGAGGACTTCCTGCTGCTCAAGGAGGAGCAACCGAACGCACGGCAGTTCGAGCTCGACGACTACCTCAGCCAGTTCGCCCTGGACTGAGGGCGGCGGCGAGCTGATCTCGACTCGCGAAGCCGAGATCAGAGACTCGGAGACGGTGGGAGCATGGGCGTCATCGAGATCCGGAGAGATCCATCGCGGCGGGAGCTGACCCAGTTCGGCTTCGTCTGGCTGGGGTTCTTCGTGCTCTTCGCGGTCGTCGCCTGGCTGAAGTGGCGCTCGCCGACGGTCAGCGGAGTGCTGGCGGCGGCGGCGGTGCTGGTGCCGGTCATCGGCTGGCTGGCGCCGGCGTTCATGCGGCTGGTCTTCCTCGGCCTGTCCTACGCCGCCTTCCCGATCGGCTGGGTAGTGTCGCACGTGATTCTCGCCCTGGTGTACTACGTCGTGCTGACGCCGATCGGGCTTACGATGAGACTGCTGGGACGCGACCCCATGATCCGGGGCTTCGACCGCGACGCGCCGAGCTACTGGATCCAGCGGCCGCGAGCCGCCGCCAAACCGGCGCGTTACTTTCGCCAGTTCTGAGGTGACCGACCATGAGTCAGAGCGACCGACGTCAGGAGATCGAGCGTGAGGCAGAGGCCGGCCATGGCGGGCTCGTCGCCGAGTTCTTCCACTTTCTGATGCACAACAAGAAGTGGTGGCTGACCCCCATCATCGTCGTGCTGCTGCTGGTGGCGGCCCTGATCGTCATGTCCGGCAGCGCCGCCGCACCCTTCATCTACACCCTGTTCTGAGCTCGGGCGCAACGAGGGGCCGGCACCCGCCGGCCCCTTCGGATGGGTACAGCGAACCCGGTTACCGCGATCGCCCCGGCGTCACCCCAACAGCGCCAGGAAGACGCCTGCAGCGACCGCCGAACCGATCACTCCGGCGACGTTGGGTCCCATCGCGGCCATGAGCGGGTTGACCCTGCCGTCGGTGTTTCGGCTGACGAAGTCCTGCACGACCCGGGCGGCCATCGGTACGGCGGACACGCCGGCGGCGCCGATGCAGGGGTTGATCTTGCGGTCGGCCGGCAGCACGAGATTGAGCAGCTTGGCCAGGAGCAGGCCTCCGAAGGTGGAGAAGGAGAAGGCGAAGGCGCCGAGGACCAGGATGAAGAGGGTCTGGGGGCTGAGGAACGTGACCCCCTGCATGGTGGCGCCGACGGTGACCCCGAGGAAGATCGTCACCGTGTTGACCAGCGCCCCGCCGGCGGTCTTCTGCAGCCGGTCGGTCACGCCGGACTCGCGCAGCAGGTTGCCGAACATCAGCATGCCGAGCAGCGGTGCGCAGGGAGGGATCGCCAACGCGGCGATCATGGTGGTGACGATCGGGAAGAGGATCACGGCGGTGCGCGACACCGGTCGGACCTGTGGCATGTCGATCGCCCGCTCGGCGCGGGTCGTGACCATGCGGATGATCGGCGGCTGGATCACCGGCACCAGCGCCATGTAG
>CAZKKP010000241.1:0-919 GCA_964553295.1 uncultured Thermoanaerobaculia bacterium
GCAGCGTCCTCGTGATCGACGACGAGCCCGTGCTCCAGGATGTCCTGGGCACGTTGCTCGAGGCGCAGGGTTTCGAGTATCTCGCGGCCACCTCGGCGGCGCGCGGACTCGAGGTGCTCCGGGAAGAGGAGGTCGACGTCGTCCTGCTCGACCTGATGCTGCCCGACCGCAGCGGCCTTGACCTGCTGCCGGAGATCCGCGCCGCCGACCCGCAGCTCCCCGTGGTCGTGATCACCGCCTACTCGTCGATCGAGAGCGCCATCGAGGCGATGCGCCTCGGCGCTTTCCACTACGTGCCGAAGCCCTTCAAGAACGAAGAGGTGATCCACCTCGTCCGGCGCGCCGCCGAGCGGCGCCGTCTGCTCGTCGAGAACCTCCAGCTGAGGAGCCGCCTCGACGGAATGGGCGAGATCGTCGGCCGCAGCCGGCGTATCGAGGAGGTCTTCGAGCTCATCCGCAGGGCCGCGCCGGCGCGGTCGAACATCCTGGTGATCGGCGAGTCGGGGACCGGCAAGGAGCTGGTGGCGCGGGCGATCCATCGCCTCAGCCCGCGGGCCGATCGGCCGTTCGTGCCGGTGCACACCAGCGCAATCCCCTCCGAGCTCCTCGAGTCGACCCTGTTCGGCCACGTCAAGGGCGCCTTCACCGGCGCCATCGCCAACCGCAAAGGGCTCTTCGAGGCGTCTCACGAGGGCACGCTGTTCCTTGACGAGGTCGGGACCATCTCGGCCGAGACCCAGACCAAGCTGCTGCGGGTCATCCAGGAGCGCGAGATCCGCCGGGTCGGCGGCGTCGAGGCACGGGCGGTGGACGTCCGCCTGGTGGCGGCGTCTAACGCCGACCTGTGGCGCGAGGTGCAGGAGGGTCGCTTCCGGGAGGACCTCTACTACCGCCTCAACGTCATCACCATCGAGATCCC
>CAZKKP010000241.1:929-5126 GCA_964553295.1 uncultured Thermoanaerobaculia bacterium
CCCGCCGCTGCGCGAGCGCCGTGACGACGTCCCGTTGCTCGCCACCCACTTCCTGCGCGGCTACGCGGAGGAGAACGGGCGCCAGATTGCGGGCTTCAGCCCGGCGGCGATGGACGCGATGACCGAGTACTCATGGCCGGGCAACGTCCGGGAGCTCGAGAACGCCGTCGAGCGCGCCGTCGTGCTCTGCCGGGGCGACACCATCGAGCTCGACGAACTGCCGCAGCCCCTGCGCAGCCGGCCCGCCGCCCCCACCCCGATCATGGAGGGGATCCCCTACCACGGCGTCGACTTCCGCGCGGCGGTGGCGGCCTACCAGACCCGTCTCATCCAGGAGGCCCTCGAGCGCGCCGGCGGCGTCCAGCGCCAGGCGGCCCGGCTGCTCCACCTCAGCCCGACCACCTTCAACGAGATGATCCACCGCCTCGGGCTGCAAAACGGCACGACCGACGAGCTGATGTAGGCGCCGGCGGACCGGGATCACAGACGACCCGGTCTGCTCGAGCTAGACTTGAACCGGATGCACGGTGGGCTGCGATGCGCGGCGAGGATGACGACCACGGCGAGGGTACGGTGACCGGGCCGGCAGCGGGCGCGCCCCGCCGCGGGCTCGACGAGCTGGTCACCCAGATGGGACAGCCCGGTTTCGTCACCCGCTTTCGCCGGCCGCCGTCGTTCCGCGAAACCAGCGCCCACGTCAACCCGGTGATGCTCGCCACCGCGCCGCCGCGCTCGGTTTACGTCCGTCAGTGGCGCCGGCACGCCCGGCGCTGTCCGGCCTGCGCCAGCGTCTTCCGCTACTTCGGCCTGTCGCTGGACTGACGAGCCCGGTCCCGGGCCGAGGACCGTCAGACGCCGGCCTCGTCGACGGCGCCGCCGCCGAGACACTCGTCGCCGTCGTACAGGGCGGCGAACTGACCGGCCGCGACGCCGGGGTCGGCGCGGTCGAGCACGATCTCCAGGCCACCACCTGCCGCCGGACCGATCTCGCAGCCGACCAGCACGGGAGAGTGACGGACCCTGACCTCGAGCCGGCTGTGCGCGGGCGGCTCGGCGACCCAGTGCGGTCGGCGGACGACGAGGCGCCCGGCCGCGTGCTCGAGGAGCCGCTCGCCGTGGGTCACCCAGACGACGTTGCCCTCGACGTCCTTGCCGGTGACGTACCACGGACCGCCGGCGAGGCCGAGGCCACGCCGCTGGCCGATGGTGTGGAACCAGTAGCCGCGGTGCTCTCCGAGCAGCGCACCACGGTCGACGTCGCGGATCTCGCCGGGACGCTCGCCGAGCTTGAAGGCGACGAAGTCGTCGAAGGGGATCCTGCCGAGGAAGCAGATCCCCTGGGAGTCCGGCCGGTCGGAGTTGGGCAGGCCGCGGCTCGCCGCCTCGGCACGGACGGTGGACTTGTCGAGGTCACCGACGGGGAAGATCGCCCGGCGCACCTGGTCCTGGGTGAGGTGGCTGAGGAAGTAGCTCTGGTCCTTGACCGGGTCGCGACCGCGGCGCAGCCTGACCAGCCCGCCCCGCTCGGCGGTGCGCGCATAGTGGCCGCTCGCCACCTGGCGCCAGTCCGGCCCGAGCCGCTCGAGGAAGGCGCCGAGCTTGATGCGACGGTTGCACATGACGTCCGGGCTCGGGGTCCGACCGAGGCGCAGCTCGGCAAGGGTGTGCTCGACCACCCGTTCGAGGTACTCGCGCTGGAGCGACATCACCTCGAGGGGCACCCGGGCGAGGGCGCAGACCTCGCGGGCCATGTCGAGGTCCTCCTGCCACGGGCAGCTGCCCAGGAAGGCCATCTCGTCCTCGAGCCAGATCTTCAGGTAGAAGGCGCGCAGCCGCCTCGGGTCGCGGTCGGCGAGCCGCATCAACGCGACCGACGAGTCGACGCCCCCCGACACCAGTACCGCGGTCGACGACGTCACCGGGCGCTCGCGGACCCTCGACTCACCACATGTACTTCTCGTGCACCAGGTGCTCGAGGTAGCGGTCGGTGTGGACTCCGTGGTCCGCCAGGAGGCCCTCCGCGGAGACCACGAAGGTCGCGTGCTCGCCGGCGACCCGGGAGAAGAAGACACGATGAGAGCCGCCGCCGGTGCGCACGTCCAGGGCGCAGAGATCCTCGGAGAGCTCGGTGGTCAGGGAGCGCCGGCAGACCGGGCAGGAGAAGTCCCAGCGCGAGCCCGCCCGCATGTCGACTCCCGGCGGCAGGTAGGTCTCGTAGTTGCCGGGCTGGGGGTGGAAGCCGGCAAGGAACCGCCGCTCACCGTCTTCGGCCACCAGCACGATGGTCTCGTCGGGGTTGAGCATGGCGCGACAGTGCGGGCACGAGTATGTCCACTGCATCGCGACCTCCAGCTCAGAGAATAGCCCCCTCGGGCTCGAGACGCACGCCCTGCTCGCAGAGCTGGCGCTCGGCCTGCTCCGCCCAGCCGCGGTTGGCCGGGGGGCTCGCCGGGCTCGGGTGCAGGACTCGCCCGAAAGCCAGGCTGCGACCAGCGAGGGCGCGCCGCGCCTGCGCCTCGGCCCAGGCGCCGACGCCGACGACCCGCGTCGGCTCGAGAGCTTCCACCACGCGCAGGAGCGCGCGGTCGCAGGCGGCGAGCAGCAGCCCCCGCTCGGCCGCCGGCAGCCGGTCGGGCGTGAGATTCCGGCCGCCGGCGTCGAGGAACATCAGCGGGCAGTAGTTGGCGACGAAGAAGCCCCCGAAGAAGCGCTCCGGGGTACCGAAGCGCCGCCGCGCCCAGCCCCAGAGGCGGCTACCGCTCACCTCCCGGCGCCGGCAGGCGAAACCCCGCACCGGCTTGGCGGGGTGGGGCGACGGTGGGCAGGCGACCTGCCCACCCAGGCCGAGCCAGGTGGCCACCTCGACGACGTCGCCGAAGGGAACCCCGGTCTGGGCCATACCCCAAGGGCCGGGGTTCATGCCGAGCAGCACACAGCGGCCTGGCCGACCCCCGAACCGCCTCAAGTACCTCTCATGGGGCTCACGGGCGTAGACCAGCGGGTTGTAGACGTGACGCACCGGAGCGGAGAAGGTCAGGCTCTCGCAGCAGCCCGCCAGCTCCTGGGCGGCTCGAAGGAGCTCCGCGACGATCCGGTCCTCGTCGGTCACGATCGCATGGTATCCCGGCGCGCGCGCCGAACTCATCCCGGGTCGGAATTCCATCCGTCCCACGGCAGTATCTCCCGGAGGCCCACTCACAGACTGATTGGATGATCCCGTGGTACATCGCGGCAAAGCTTCAGCCGCTCCTCTGTGCCTCCGTGTCTCTGTGGTTCATCACCTGCGGTCGAGCTGCGCGCAGGCCCGAGCTGGCAGTGCAACCACGCAGGGCCTGTCGAAGGTCGGATGGGCGCCATCACTGAGCCGCCGTTCCCCTTCCCGCGGCGGCAGCCGTCGAGCCGAACAGCGACCCGACGTCGATCGTCTCGTCGCGCAGCCTCTCGGGCGCCCGGTCGAGGTAATTGTACCGCCGGCTGAAGCGCAGGAGGGCGAGCTCGAGCCGCTTGCGGCCGCGATACAGCCGGGACATCACGGTGCCCACGGGAACCCCGAGCAGGTCCGCCGCCCGCTGGTAGGTCAGACCCTGCAGGTCGACCAGCAGCACCGCCATCTTGTAGTCGTGGGGCAGGGCAAGCAGGGCGTCCCGCACCTCGTGGTCCATCTCCCGCGCGAGACAGGCGGTCTCGGGATCGTCCTCGGCGGACTGGAAGTCCTCCATGAGCCCGTTCTCGACACTCTCCCGGAGCTCGTCAAACTCCAGCTGCGGGGGCTGCGAGCGGCGCTTCCGGTAGCCGTTGATGAAGGTGTTCTTCATGATCCGGAACAGCCAGGCCTTGAGGTTCGTGCCTTCCTCGAAGCGGTCGTAGTACTTGAATGCCTTGAGGTAGGTCTCCTGCAGCAGGTCCTCGGTCTCCTCGACCGAACGGGTCATGCGCAGCGCCGTCTTGAAAAGCTGATCGCGGTAGGGCAGGGCGCCGGAGCCGAAGTCCCACAGGGTCGTATCGCCGTGTGCCATGTCAGATCTCCCCTCTCACCGTCAGAGGATAGGCCTTGCGAGTCTCTTTGTCAAGGTTTTTTCGAAGAAAATCTCGAGATTTCTCTGGGACTCCCAAGAAAACCTTGACAAACTCTTGGCAAGACGCCGTCGACCCCCTGAGGACCCTTCAGTCGACGGCTCGCCGCCGTCGCCCCGGCAT
>CAZKKP010000241.1:5136-6289 GCA_964553295.1 uncultured Thermoanaerobaculia bacterium
CGAACTGGGATCCGGGAGCACGCTCTGTCCGGCGTCCCTCCGCCGTCGCCCCGGCATCGAGGGTCGGCGGCGGCTCCCCGTCGCGTGCGAGCGGTCCCGGGTCGGCAGCCGGGCGCACGGCGTCGATCGCGGCCTGGTCTCCACGGCCGCCGCCGTCACGGCTGATCGGCCACCGCCACGGCAAGCTCGACGAACCGCCCGGCGGCAAGGCGCTGGAGCAGCGGATGACCGGCGCGAAAGAGCTCGGCGGCGGGCGGAGGAGGTCCGCTGCCCAGCTCGAGGACCCGCACCACCGGCGTCCCCGGCGCGACCAGACCGAGCCCCGCGGGCGCCGCCAGCACGGTGCTGGCGCCCGGTCCGCCGGTCCGTCGCCCGAGCTCGACGAAGGCGTGCAGCCGGTCGTCGGCCACCACCTGAGGCCCCATCGCCTCGGCTGAGACCAGCGCCGCGGTCACCGGCGGCCCCGCCGTCGCCGCCGGCAGGGCGGAGGTGGTGTGCAGCGCCAGAGCCACCACCCCGGCGCCGGCCACCGCGGGCGCCCACCGGCCCACGAGGACGACCGCACCGACCACCGCCGCACCGGCGCCCAGGGCGAGCAGCGGGATGCCGTAGCGGGCCAGGGTCCCGTTCTGCAGGAACGACGTCGTCACCACCAGCGGCAGAAGAAGGGCGAGCAGGATCACCGACCCGGCCGGCCGCGTCCGCCATCGGCGCAGCAACGCCGCGGACCCGACCACCGCCAGGGTCGAGAGGAGCGCGCCGGCGATGTCGCTGCCGAGAGCCCGCGGCACGCACCACGACGCGAAGCCATAGTGGTTGTCCCCCAGCCCGTCGAGGTGCAGCGCGGCGTGCTCCCGGGCCGCGCCGACCAGCACCGACGGCCCGCCGGCCGCCAGGACGAGCCCAACGGCGCCGACCGCGAGCACCGCCAGAGCCGGTGCGCAGGCGTCAAGAGCACGGGCTCGACGCGACCGCCAGAGGGCCAGAACCAGAGCCGCCGGCGCCAGCTGCGGTCGGACGAGCAGGCTCAGTCCGAGGAGCAGAGAGCCGAGGACCGTCGTCCTCGTCGTGGGCCGCGGCGCGAGCCAGAGCGCCGCGGCGACGGCGAGCAGGGCGGTCGCCGGCGCCTCGGTGGTGCCGCGGGCGGCGAGCA
>CAZKKP010000242.1:0-798 GCA_964553295.1 uncultured Thermoanaerobaculia bacterium
CATCGGCGCCGCTAGCGCGAGGGGCCACCAGCCGAGCCCCGGCAGCGCCAACGCCAGCGCCACCCCGGCCCCCACCGCCCCCGCACACGGTCCCCATCCACCGACCGCGGTCGCCTCCGACCTCGACATCGCCGGAGTATAGCCCCGAGCCCGCCGCCCGAGCCCGAGCCCGTGTGTCGTCCCCGCGCCGCGCGCAGAGCCCGGCTTCAGGCGGCAGGCTGCAGGGCACGCGAGCGGGAGCCCGGGCCCCGGGACCCGCCGCCCGCCGCCGGGAGCTCAGTGCCCCGCGGTGGTCGTCGCGCCGGCTCTGCGCAGGTGTTGCGGTGTGACTCCGGAGACGCGCTCGATCTCGCCGAGAACCTCGAGGTGGAGCTTGACGGTGACCGTGTGCCACTTCACCGAGCCGAGGCGCCGACAGAGCTCCGGGTCGAGCCGGTCGGCGACGAGGTCCGTGAGCCGTGCAAAGGGCACCCCGGCCGGCGTCGCCGGAACCACCTGGAGGATGGCGGCGCGCACCGCGTCGTACTTCCACCGAGGGATGCGGGTACCGGCACGGCCTGGGCTCGGGGTCTGGCACAGCACCTTGGGCTCGTCGGTCTTCATGTCCGCCTCCGTTCTCCTGGTCGGCCGGGGTGTGGCGCCTCGCCGGAAGAACCGCCGGTCCCGGCAAAGGCAGACGGGACAGGCAGCTGTGCGCCCTCACTCGGCGAGGAAGAAGGTCGGGTCATTGGTCGCCGCGTCGACCACCGAGCCGTAGACCAGCAGCCGTCCGGCCTCGACCCGGACCTTCGCCACCCC
>CAZKKP010000242.1:808-6270 GCA_964553295.1 uncultured Thermoanaerobaculia bacterium
ATTCCGGTCACCCTTTCCAAATTCGCGGGATGAACCGGCCGGTGGCGCTGACGTACCGCCGGTACTCCTCGCCCAGCGGGCCTTGCAACAGCCCCTGCTCCTCGCGATGAGCAAGATAGGCATAGGCCGCTAATATCAGCGCCACCCCGCCGACGACCGCACCCGGGGTGACCTCGGTGAAGACCCGGTTGCGCTGGATGTGGCCGTAGGGCGGGATGGAGTAGGTTCGGCTGCCGAGCAGCGTGCCGCTGCCGTCGTACAGGTCGACCGTGGCCTGGCCTTCGGAGGTCGAGAGGTTGGTGAAGCCGACGTTGGTGCGGAACTCGGTTGACTCCTGGAGACCGGCGAGGTGGACGGCGCCGCCGGCGGCTGTCGCGTCGCTCTCCCGCCGCCCCGGGATTCCCTGGCCGAAAGTACCCTCGCCGCCGTCGTTGTAGGTCCGCGAGAAGATCGCCAGCGGCTGGTTGGAGCACACCCTGAGGGCCGCGGCGGCGTTGGACCGGCCGAAGGTCGTGAGGACGACGTCCGGCAGCTCGAGCGCCCGCCCTCCCGGGATCACGAGCTCGGCCGACGGCGAGGCCGTGTTGTCGGTGTTGCGCGGCAGCAGGAACAGGGTTGTCTGGGCCTCCGAGTCGGCGGTGTTGAGCAGCACGAGGTCGGTGACCCACTGGGAGCCGGCGTCTCCGGGGAGATGTCCGCCGGCGGCGACGGCGTAGTGGTGCGGGCACGAGACCGGGTCGCCGGCGCTGAACTCGGCGGCGCCCACGAGGACGCCGTGGTGGCCGCCGACGGCGTCGTCGGCGTCGCCGTCCAGGTGCCATACCCCGACCAGGCCCGGCTGCGGACCGTCGAGCGGCGCACCCATGGTGGCGGCGAGCTCGCCGGCGGTGCGCGCCACGCTCCACAGGCGCACCTCGTCGACGGCGCCAAAGGGGCTGTAGTTGTACGACCAGTCGCTGCCGATGCGCAACGGCGCCTCGCTGGCGGTCGGCGGGCCCGGCTCGGTCACCGCGAACTCCGAGTCGAGCGCGCCGTCGACGAAGAAGCGGATGTTCGTGCCGTCGAAGGTGGCGGCGATGTGGGCCCACTGTCCGAGCGGGATCACGCCGTTGGAGTCCCGCGCGCTGCCCGCGCCGCGCGGGTAGAAGCGCATTCTCTGGCCGCACATCCCGAGCCAGTAGGCTTCTGTGTAGCTCTTGCCGACGATCGACGGGCAGCTGTTGCCGCCGGTTCCCTCGGCCTGGGTGAAGTTCACCCAGGCCTCGACGGTGATCTCCGCGGACGGGTTGAGATCCGGATGGTGCGGGATCTCCACGTAGCCGGGGGTCTCGCCGGCGAGCTGGAGCCACGGGGCGGCGGCCTGTGCCGCAGCATGGCCGGCGTCAAGGAGCACCGCCGCGGTGACGACGGCCACAAGGCAGAGCACGGGACGTGGGCAGTGGGCTGGGGGCGCCATGTCGGATTCCTCCGGGGATGTCGATGGCGCTGAAACGCCATCTCATCTGCCGGAATTCCCGATCTTCACCGCCCGCCGTCATGCCCCGGTCCCGGGTGACGGGGATCACACCGTCAGGCCTGGTCGGAGTTCATCTTCGCCTGCACGCTGGCGATCTTGTCGTCGCCGGTCTGCGGGCGGTCGGTGCGGCTGCCGAGGCGGAGGTTGGTCGACACTCGCGGCGCGCCCATCTCGTGGAGCAGCTCGTGGCAGCGTTTCAGCGCCGCCATGACGTCGTCGAACTCACCCTCGACGTTGGTGCCGTTGGCATGCAGCCTGGGCTCGAGCCCGGCCTCGGCGAGGACCCTCTCGCAGGCTGCGACGTAGCGGGAAAGGGACAGCCCGACCCCGAGCGGGACGATGGCGATGTCGGCGAGAACGCGCATGCTCGGCCTCCCGGAGAAGGTATAGCCGATCCTGATCGCCGGGTGAAGTGCGGCGAGGATGCGCTACCCTGCCCGCCATGGGCGAGGGCCTCGAGCTCTGGCTGGTGCGGCACGGCGAGACCACGGCGAGCGTCGAACGGCGGCTCGCCGGCTGGAGCGACCCGCCGCTGACCGAGCGCGGGCTGCGCCAGGCGGCCGACCTGCGGGCGGCGCTGGACGGCCAGCGATTCGACGGGGTCTGGTCGTCGGACCTCGGTCGGGCGGTGGCCTCCGCCCGCGCCGCCTGGGGCGAGCCGAGGATCGACGAGCGGCTGCGTGAGATCAACTTCGGCGAGCTCGAGGGCCTGAGCTACGCCGAGGTCGCCGCCGCCTCTCCCGCGGCCTTCGCCACCTTCCGGGACTTCGCCAACCCTGCAGGCGAGAGCCACGGGGGCTTCCGCGAGCGCATCCACGGCTTCGTCGTCGGTCTCGGGCGTGGCCGCCACCTGCTCTTCGTCCACGGCGGCGTGATCCGGGTCCTCACCCAGGATCTCGGCCTCGACCGCTTCGTCCCCACCGGCAGCCTGGTCGGGGTCGACTGGGTGAAGCAGCAGCTGCTGTTCGTCCGCGAGCCCCGGCCGGCGGAATAAAGCGGGCCCCGCCGCGCCTTTACGAGGCGTGAAGTGGCGTGCTGCCCTGCTGGCCGGGCTGACCTGCCTGGCGTCTCTGTCCGGGTTCGCGGACGAGGGGGAGTTCGTGCGGGCGCGGCTGGTGACCGATGCCGGGCGCCTGGACGCCGTCGAGATCCGCCTCGGTGTCCTGCTCGAGATGGCGCCTGATTGGCATGTGTACTGGATCAACCCGGGCGACGCCGGGCTCGCCACCGAGCTGGGGCTGACCCTACCGGAGGGCTGGTCGGCGGGCCCGATCCAGTGGCCGGCGCCGGCAGGGTTCGCCTCTCCAGGAGGCATCCAGAGCTACGGCTACGGCGACAAGGTCCTGCTGACGGCGCCCGTTCGGCGCACCGGCGCCTCCCGGGAGACGGTACGGGCCTCGGTCTCCTGGCTCGCGTGCAAGGACCGCTGCGTGCTCGGCGGCGCCGAGCTCGAGCTTGCGTTGCCGGTGACCGCAGCCGAGGCGGCCGCAGGGCGGGCGCTGCTCGACCGCTGGCAGGGTCGCCTCCCGGTGGACGCCCGGCTCGAGTCGCCGCCGTTTACCGTGCGCACCATCGGCGGCCTGGACAGCGGCGCAGGCCGGGCCCCGCTGTCGATCTGGCTCGGCTGGCGGGAGGACCCGGGTGCGGTCGAGCTCTATCCTGCGCCACCCGAGGGCTTCACCCTGAAGAACGTCACAGTGCGCACCCGCGGTCAGCTGACCCGGGTCGACGGGGAGCTGACCCGGCTGGGCGCCCGATCGCTCCCGGCGTCGTTTCCGGCGGTGGTCGTCCGGCGCGACGGCGCCGGCGAGGGCCGTGCCTGGCTGGTCGACATCCCCCTCAGCCGATGAGGGTCTGGCTGAGATCTCACCACCTCGGGATGCGCCCGGTTCCCGGGCGCTGACCTGGACCCAACAACACGACCCGGCCGTGCCGAGTGACGGCGCGATGCCGGGGACAACCAGGAGGATGACATGAAGAGATCGACGGTGTGTTTGGCGATGCTCAGTGTGGCGCTGCTGGCGACCTCGGTGGCCGTGGCGGGTGTGGCGCCGGGAGACAAGGCGCCGGCCTTCACCCTGACCGACCACGAGGGGCGCGAGGTCAGCCTCGCGGACTACGCCGGCAAGGTGGTGGTGCTCGAGTGGACCAACCCCGACTGTCCGTTCGTCCAGCGTCACGACAAGCAAGGCACGATGAAGAGCCTGGCGGCCGCCTACGCCGAAAAGGGTGTGGTCTGGCTGACCGTCAACTCGACCCACTACATGGACCGTGAGGCCAATGCGGCTTACGCCAAGCGCCTCGACCTGAAGGTGCCGGTGCTGGTCGATGCCGACGGCACGGTGGGCAAGCTGTACGGCGCCGTGACGACGCCGCACATGTACATCGTCGACCAGAAGGGGATCGTGGTCTACAACGGAGCGATCGACGACGACCCGCGGGGCGCGAAGGGTGAGGCTGTGGTCAACCACGTCGAGGTGGCGCTCGACAGCCTGCTCGCCGGCACGTCGGTCGAGGTCGCCCAGACCAAGCCTTACGGCTGCACGGTGAAGTACAAGGAGTGACCCTCTGGTCTCGGGCGTCGCGTACACTCGCGCGATGGCCGAGGTCTACCTGCCCGAGGAAGAGGCCGAGAGACCGCGGTGGCGGGGCATCCCGCTGCCGCGGATTCCGGTGCGCCGCCTGCTCGCGCTGGCCCGGCCGGAGTGGCGCCTGCTGTCGGTGGCGACGGTCTTCCTGCTCGTCGGCTCCGGCGCCGGTCTGGCCTACCCGCAGGCCGTCCGGGTGCTGGTCGACGCGGCGCTCGACGGCGGCGGCGTCACCATCGACCAGGCGGCACTGGCGATGGCGGTGATCTTCCTGGTCCAGTCGGTCGCGGTCGGCCTGCGCTACTACCTGTTCACCATCGCCGGCGAGCGCATCGTGACCCGGCTGCGCGAGCAGCTGTACCGCCAGGTGGTCGAGCAGGAGATTGCCTTCTTCGACCGGCGCCGCACCGGCGAGCTGCTGAGCCGGCTGGGCTCGGACGCGACCACGGTGCAGAACACCGTCAGCGTCAACCTCTCGATGGGTCTCAGAAACCTGGTGATGGTGGTCGGCGGCCTGATCCTGCTCGCCGCCAGCTCGGTTCGCCTGACCCTGCTCATGCTGCTGCTGGTGCCGCCGGTGGTGGTCGCGGCGCTGGTCGTCGGCCGCCTCGTCTCGAGGCTCTCCCGGGCCGCCCAGGACGCCCTGGCGCGCGCCTCCGAGGTCGCCGAGGAGACCATCGCCGGCATCCGGACGGTTCGCTCCTTCGCCCGCGAGCCGGAGGAGTCGGCGCGCTACGCCGGGGCGGTCTGGGAGGCCTTCGCCGTCTCCCGCAAGCGGGTCCGGGCGGTGGCGCTGTTCATCGCCGCCATGACCCTGTCCGCCTTCGGGGCGGTGGCCGCCGTGCTCTGGTTCGGCGGCCGCCAGGTGATGACCGGCGACCTGTCGATCGGCCAGCTCGCCTCCTTCGTGCTGTACACCCTGCTCGTCGCGGTGTCGCTGTCCGCTCTCGGCGACCTGTACGCCGACTTCGTCCGGGCCGGCGGCGCCTCCTCGCGGATGTTCGACCTGCTCGACCGGGCGCCCACCGTCGACGCCGGCGGCGGCTTGTGCCCGGAGGCGGTGGTGGGACGGGTCCAGCTCGACGGGGTCGGCTTCGCCTACCCGGTGCGGCCCGAGGTGCGGGTGCTCGACGGGGTCTCGCTCGCGCTCGAGCCCGGAACCGTGACCGCCCTGGTCGGGCCGTCGGGGGCCGGCAAGTCGACGATCGCCGCGCTCATGCTGCGGCTGTATGACCCCCTCGACGGTGTCATCCGCCTCGACGGCCACGACCTCAAGGCGCTCGACGCGAGCTGGCTGCGCGGCCGGATCGGCGTCGTCGCCCAGGAACCGGTGCTGTTCTCGACCACCATTGCCGGCA
>CAZKKP010000243.1:0-6221 GCA_964553295.1 uncultured Thermoanaerobaculia bacterium
TTGCGGACTCGATCCACCTCGGCCTCGTCGAAGCCGTGCTCCAGGGCCCGCCGCAGTTCCTGCTCCAGGATGGCCAGGGTCTTTTCCCAGCCGTCCGCCTCGGTTTCGGCGGGGCGACCCTGTTGCCCGCGTCGACGCCGAGCGTGGTGGCGGCGCTGCGCGCGGCCGCCCAGGCGCCGCTGCCCGCGACGATGGGGGAGTGCGCGGCGGCCCCGTCGTTGCTGCTCGAGCTTCCCGGCCCGCACCTGTTGCTGTACGTCAGCGGCGCCCGGCTGTGGCGACGGCAGCTCGGGCTTGGCCGGTTGGGCCGCCGCCTGTTCGAGGCGACCAGGACCCTCGGAGTTCCGGCGGCCCGGCTGCCGGGTCCGGCACTGCTGCTCGCCGGGATCTCTGCGGCGGAGGCGTCGGCGGGCCTGGGCGGCGACTCCCTGCTCGAGACCGCGCCGGTCGAGGCGCCGGCCGACGACGCCTCGCTGCTCGCCCTGCTCGCGACGGTGCTCGCCAGGCCCGCCGCCGGTCTGGCCGGCGTGCCGCGACCGGTGTTCGAGCTGCCCGGCGGCCGGCGCGTCGGACGCTGGTCGCCGGCGCCGGTCGCGTCATCGCCGCCCGGGCGAGAGTGGCTCGCCTGGCCCGAGGCCGAGACCCCGGTCGGTCATCGCTGGCGGCTGGTGGACGCGATGCGCGGCGAGTGGGTTTTGGAGGACGATCCCGCCGGGCTCAGTGCGACGGGAGAGGCGCCGGCGATCCGGATTCCCGGCTGGCTGACCGAGGACCTGCGCCGGGGCAGCCCGTCGGGAGTTCTCGTGGAGCACGCCGCCCGCCGCTCCGCGCGTCTCGGCCGGCCACTGTGGCTGCCCGAGCTCGACCGGACCGGGCTCGAGGTCGCGCTCCGTCTCGGCCCCCGGGTCTGGGTGGACGGACCCGCTGTTCCGGCGGTTTGACACAATGGTCGAGGGACCCTAGGATCGCCGTGCCATCTGTGTGGGGCCATAGCTCAGGTGGATAGAGCGGATGCCTCCTAAGCATCAGGCCGCTGGTTCGAGTCCAGCTGGCCCCACCACCACCAACCCGGGTGACACCGCCACCGGGAGTTGGTCTGCGGCGCGGCGGGCGCCGCGCCGCGAGATGCACTTCGGAACGTCGGTTCTCGCGAGGGAGTTGCCCATGACGCATCGGTCGACGTGGTTGATCAGGGCGGCGATCATGTGGCTGGTGGCGTTGCCGGTCGCCGCGGCGGACATCCAGGTGACGTGCCCTCCGGGTCTCGAGGTGTTCCTCGACGGTCGCCGCATGGGCACGTGCAACGAGCGCGAGGACGGGCTGGTGCTGCTCGCGGTGCCGCGCGGCAGCCACACCGTCCGCGTGGAGCGGGAGGGTTTCCTGCCCCAGGTCTTCGAGGTCCGGGTCGAGAGCTCTCCGATCGAGCTGAAGGTCCCCGAGCTCGTGCCCGCGCCGGTGGTCGAACCGCCGGGGCCGCAGCAGGCCGCGCCCGCGCCCGGTCTTGCCGGCGCCCTCGTCCTCACCTCCGCACCGCAGAGCTGCACCGTCGAGGTCGACGGGGTGGCGCACGAGAAGACCACGCCCGAGCTTCGCCTCGACGGCCTCACCGCCAGCTACCACGACGTCACGTTCCGCAAGCCCGGCTTCGCACCCGTCAGCGGGACCGTGAAGGTCCTGCCGGGCGGCATCGTGACGGTCAGGGGCAACCTCTTCGCCGGTGAGCTCGAGGTCGTCCACAGCGGCAAGGGCTCACTGCGCCTGACCTCCCGTCCGCAACGGTGCACCGTGCGGCTGCTCGGCAGGGTCGAAGAGAAGACCCAGCCGAAGCTCAATCTGTCGCACCTGCCGGCGGGCGAGCATCGGCTGAGGGTCTCGATCCCCGGCCGCGAGCTGGAGACCACGGTGGTGATCCTCGACGGCATGCGGACCCTGCTCGAGGTGAGCTTCCTGCCCGGCGACCAACCCTTCGTGGTCTCCTACGTACCTCTGAGGTGATGGCGGCTGGATCGACCGGGGGGGGCTGGCCACCGGACAGGGAGTGGCGTCGTCACTCCCTCCGGCTGGTTGCTGCCCTGCTCGCGTTTGCAGTCGGGCCGACCGCCGGATCGGCCGCAGGCGCCAGAGTCCCGGCCAGAGAACTCCTGGCCGGCGCACCCTTCGGTGACGTCGTCACGCCCGCCGGGTTGGTGACGGGGCCCGAGGTGCTGGCTGTCGACGCGGCGATGGAGGAGTTCGTCCAGCGGTACGTGGACCGACGCGCCACCGCCTACGTCCGCATGCACCAGCTGACCCGTGCGGTCATGAGCGAGGCGGTCTTCGGGCTGTCCTACGACTCCAGGACGAGAACGGCCGCCGAGACCTTCCGCGTGCGCCGTGGAAACTGCCTGTCCTTCTCAAGTCTGTTCGTCGCTCTCGCCCGGCTCGCGGGCCTGAAGGTGCAGTTCCAGGAGGTCGACATCCCGCCCGACTGGAGCCGGCGGGAGGATACCTTCGTGCTCAACCGCCACGTCAACGTCGTCGCCGACCTCGGCTCGGCCGGCCGGCACGCGGTCGACTTCAACATCGAGGACTTCGCCGCCAGCTACCGACGACGGACGATCCCCGATCGGCGCGCGCTGGCCCACTTCTTCAACAACCTGGGTGTCGAGAGCCTCCAGGCCGGCGACCACCCTGCTGCGCTGGCCTACTTCCGGTCGGCGCTTGCCGACCACGACACCGGTTTTGCTCCGGCCTGGACCAACCTCGGTACTCTCTATCTGCGGGCCGGCCACCTCGATCACGCCGAGGCGTCGTGGCTGGAGGCGCTCGCGGCGAATCCGAGAGAGCTCGTCGCCATGAGCAACCTGGTCGGTCTGTATGAGCAGCGTGGCGAGCTCGAGAGGGCCGCTGCCCTCCGCCGGAAGGTCGCCGAGCACCGCCGGCGAAACCCTTACTACCGCTACCACCTCGCCCGGGAGGCGTTCGACCGGGGCGCCTACCGGGAGGCGGTCGGACACCTGAAGTACGCGATCCGCTCGCGGGACCAGGAGGCGGACTTCCACCGGCTGCTCGCCGAGTGCTACCTCGGGCTCGGCGACGAGGCCGCGGCACGCCGGTCCCTCGCGCGAGCCGAAACGGCGGCCGCTCGCCAGGGGCCGGGGCGCGGGCTGGCTGGCGCCATCGAGCTGCGGCCGGCGGTCGGCCGATGAACCGTGATGTCCAGCGCCGCATCCGGCGGGTATACTCGGTCGCGCGACGGCACGGTCGCCGGCGTCGTGTTGAGACCGTCGATCGGTCACGGCGGCCGTTGCCGAGAGGCATGACGCCGTTCGAAGTTGAGGGGGTGCTCATGAAGACACAGCTCCGTGCAGCCGTGGTGATCCTGATCGCGATCCTGGCCTTCGCCGGCACGGCGGAGGCGATCCGCAAGGGGCGGCTGGTCGGCCGGGTGCTCGATCCCGACGGCAAACCGGTCGCCGGCGTGACCGTCACCGCCACCTCGGCGGACGTTCCAGGCTTCAAGAAGGTCGACACGACCGACGGCAAGGGAGTCTTCAAGATCGACTTCGACGTCGTCAACGTGGTCTACCTCTACCGCTTCGACAAGGTGGGGTACCAGACGCTGGAGGCCGAGCACACCTGGCAGAAGGACGACGGTACCGCGCGGCACGACTTCACGATCTATCCGGGTGAGGCGGCGGTGGTCGAGGACATGACGCCGGTGTCGACCGTGGGCGAGGCCGTCGCGGCCTACAACGCCGGTGTGGCGGCCTTCGAGGCCGAGGACCACGCCACCGCGATCGCACGCTTCGAGCAGTCGGTCGAGCTCGACCCCGAGATGCAGCAGGGCTGGGCGGCCCTGGCCGTGGTGCTGGCGGATCGCGGTCGCCACGCGGAAGCCGTCGCCGCCGCCGAGCGGGCGGTCGAGCTCGGCGCCACCCACGAGACCCTCCTCAAGGTCCGCTTCGAGTCCTACCGTGCCCTCGGTGACGAGGCCGGGGCGGCCACGGCCCTCGAGGATCTGGAGCGCGTCGGCCGGGCGGCGGAGGAGGCCAAGCGGGTTTTCAACGAGGGCATCCGGCTGGCCAACGAGGGTGACCTGGAGACCGCGTTCGAGCGCTACCAGGAGGCGGCCCGGATCGACCCCAACCTCGAGATCGCCCTGGTCGCGGCGGCCACCACGGGGCTCAAGATCGGCCGCAACGCCGAGGCCCTGGCCGCCGCCGACCGGATCCTCGTGGGCGCTCCCGGCAACGCCGACGCCCTCCGCATCCGCTACAACGCCGCCCTCGGCATCGGCGACGAGGAGCTGATCTTCGACGCCCTCGTCGGGCTGGCATCGGTCGAGCCCGAGATGTCGCGAAACGGTATGTGGACCCTCGCCCTTGCGGCCAACGACGACAACGACGTTCCTCTGGCGCGGGAGCGGTTCGGCCGCCTGCTCGAGATCTTCCCCGGCCATGCCCGCGGCCACTACCTGCTCGGGCTGATCCTGGTCAGCGACGGCGCCAACGACGAGGCGGTGGCCCACCTGGAGCGCTTCCTGGAGCTGACCCCGGACGATGCGGATGCCGCCACCGCACAGGAGCTGGTGCGCTTCCTCCGCACCTCCTGAGCGCAGCGCTCGAGCCGGCGCGGTCGCTTGGGCCTCGGGTTCTGACCCCTGGTGGTCAGCGGGCGAGGGCGCGCCCGGCGACGCCCAACGGTCCGAAGCCGGCGAGCCCCGCGCCCACGATCGGCAGCAGCAGCGGGATCCAGCGCAGGCCGAGCCAGCCGTCGCCGCCGATGCCGTCCATGGCGAGCATGGCGAGGCCGAGGCAGGCGACCCCGGCCCCGACGAGCTGCAGCGCCGCCGGGGCGGGCCGCCGTTCAGCGTCGTCTCCGGGGCGCTCGAAGCGTGCGAAGACGAGCAGGAAGGGCAGGGTCGCCAGGGCGTAGGCGGCCAGCCAGAGCGGCCGCGTCCACCACCAGGAGGCGGTGTCGGGGAGCTGGGAAAGAACCGCCGGCAGCTGCCAGAAGGCGAGGCCGACGAGCAGCATCATGACCGTCGAGTGCCACAGGAAGATGGTCATGATCATGCCGTTGACCAGGATCGTGGCGGCCCAGGAGCGGCGACCGGCGAGCCAGCGCCGGGCCGGGCCCTCGAGGGCCAGGGCGAGGCCGATCTGGGCCATGCCGAGGGCGAGCAGGGGCAGCTTGGGCGGCAGCGTGTTGGAGACCTCGTCGGAGGGCACGCCGACCAGGCTCAGGGGGTAGGGACCGAGGTGAGTCAGGGCGAACAGCGCCGCCAGGCCGGCCACCAGCCATGGGACGCCGGTCCGTGGCCCCCGGATGCGGCCGTCCAACCAGGCGTAGCCGAGCTGGTGCACGGCGAGCCAGACGAAGAGGTAGTTGACCCAGCCGAGACCGTGCAGACCGCCGGCGAAGAAGGCGACGTCGACCGCCGCGGCCGCGCCGACCGGGGCCGCCACCGAGGCCATGCCCCAGCGCTCCCATGCGGCGTGGGTCAGCGGCACGAGGGCGACCACGAGCAGGTAGACCGCGAGGAACCACACCGGCACCAGGGCGACCTGAGAGCCGATCCGGATCATGCCCGGGCCGACGCCGTTGGCATGGGAGACCGCGACCATCGCCGTCCACATCAGGACCAGCGGCAGCACCGGTCCGAGCAGGCGACGGGTGCGGGCGTCGAACCACTCGCCGAAGGACAGCCCCCTGCGCTGCGCGGAGCGCCAGCCGACGGCGTTCGAGAAGCCGCCGACGAAGAAGAACACCGGCATGACCTGGAAGAGCCAGGTCAGCCAGCGCGACCACGGCGCCAGGTCGAGGAGGTGGTCGTAGGCCGGCGCCCCGTTGGCGAGGTGTGGCGCCGAGATCAGCCAGTGGCCGAGCACCACCGCCAGGATCGACAGGGCGCGCAGCAGGTCGACGTAACGGTTGCGCTCCTCAGGGGTGCGCTCGGCCATCCACAGCGCCGCCGGCCACAGCCCGCGAGGGCGACGGTCGTCCAGGGTATGAGTGCTCATCGACGGAGTATAGGGCCGGCCTCAGTCGTCGACTCCCAGACGGGCCCCGAGCCCTGCCTCGTAGAGGTCGAGGCCGGGGTCTGCGGCCGAGCGCCGGGCGCGGACCTGGATGAAGCCCAGGTAGCGGCCGCCGTCCCGGTCGAGGGCCTCGGCGTCGGACGGGAAGATGCCGGTGCCGGCCAGCTCGATGGCGCGTTCGAAGTCCCGCCAGTGACG
>CAZKKP010000244.1:0-2573 GCA_964553295.1 uncultured Thermoanaerobaculia bacterium
CGGAGCGCCGGTCGTAGCGCACCAGGCCGCCGTACTGCCACTGGGAGTAGAGGATGTCGGTGTTGGTCGGGTCGATGACGGTCTTGTAGCCGTCGCCGCCGACGGTGATGAACCAGTCCTCGTTGGAGATCCCGGAGCGGTTGAGGGTGCGGCTCGGCCCGCCGAGGGTGTTGTTGTCCTGGGTGCCGCCGTAGACGTGGTAAAACGGCTCGGAGGTGTCGACCGTGACCCGGTAGAACTGGGTGATCGGCAGGTTCTCCTTGAACTGCCAGGTCGCCCCCCGGTCCCAGGACTCGTACATGCCGCCGTCGCAGCCGACCAGCAGGTGGTCGGTGTCGTCGGGGTCGATCCACATCGCGTGGTTGTCGACGTGCTTGTGCTTCTCGGGAACCTTGACGAAGGTCTCGCCGCCGTCCCGGCTGACATGCAGGAAGGTGTCCATGGAGTACACCGTGTCGACGTCTGCCGGGTCGGCGACCAGCTCGTTGTAGTACTGCGGGCTCTGGGACATGTACTTCGAGCGGCGAACCCAGCTCTCCCCCCGGTCGGTGGAGCGGAAGACGCCGCCGGCGTCGCGCTGCGCCTCGACGATGGCGTAGAGGACATCGGGGTCGGCCGGCGATACCGCGAGGCCGATCCGGCCGAGGTCGACCTCGGGCAGGCCCTTGGTGAGCTTGCGCCAGGTGGCGCCGCCGTCGGTCGACTTGTGGATGCCGGAGCCCGGGCCGCCGTTGACCAGCGTCCAGACGTGACGGCGCCGCTGGTAGGTCGAGACGTACAGCGTGTCGGGGTCGCGCGGGTCGATCCAGACCTCGTTGGCGCCGGTGTCGTCGTCAACGTGCAGGATGCGGCGCCAGGTGGCGCCGCCGTCGGTGGTCTTGTACAGCCCGCGGTCGCCGCCGGAGCGCCACAGCGGCCCCTGGGAGGCGACGTAGACGACATCGGAGTCCCGTGGGTCGATGACGATCCGGCCGATGTGCTCGGAGTCGCCGAGGCCGACGTTCTTCCAGGTCTGCCCGCCGTCCAGCGACGTGTAGACGCCGTCACCGAAGGACACGGAGCGCTGGGAGTTGTTCTCGCCGGTGCCGACCCAGATGACGTTGGGGTTCGACGGGTCCATGGCGATGCAGCCGATCGAGTACGAGCCCTGAGTGTCGAACACCGGTGTCCAGGTGGTGCCGGCGTTGTCGGTACGCCAGACGCCGCTCGAGGCGGTGGCGACGAAGTAGCGGTGGCTGCGTCCCGGGGTGACGGCAAGGTCGGACACCCGTCCGGAGTTGATCGCCGGCCCGATGTTGCGCAGCTTCAGGCCGGCGAGGGTGTCGGCGGACAGCCGCGGCGCGGGTACATCGCCAGAGGGTGGGTCGGTCTTCTTGGCGGCGATGCCGAGGCCGGGCACGGCCAGCGCCAGCGCCAGCGCCACGATCGCGGTGACGAGCTTGTTCACGGTGACATCCTCCCGTCGAACTCAAGGTCGCGCCCGCGGGCGCGGGCTGGGGCGAGGGTAGCACGGCGCCCTGTCAGTGCTCCGACCGAGCGTAGAGCCGTTCGACGGCGTCGCGGAACCAGGGCGGCCGCGCGACCAGCACCCAGGCCGCCAGCAGGGCGACCACGGGAACCACGAACATCAGCAGGTCGATGGCGACGACGGCGACGGCCAGCAGCACGCGCTCGGAGGTGGTCATCACGGCAGTGTGCCACAGCGTCGGTTGACCGGATGGTTGACCGTATGTGATCTACTGGTGTGTACCCCCCTTGAGGAGGCGAACCGCGATGACTCGACGCGACGTCACGCATGCCAACAACCCCGCCTTCGAGTGCGACCCGTCGGTGCTGCTGCTGCCCTTCGGCCGCCACGCCTACCTCGAGGAAATCGTCGGTCGCTGCCAGGGCGAGCGGGTCGAGCTGGACGAGACCACCGACCGCATTGTCCACCGGCTGCGCTGCGTGGTGCCGCCGATCACGCTGGTCTACTCGGGAATGGGGGCGCCGGCGGCGGTCAACGCCCTCGAGGTCGCGCGCGCCAACGGCGCCCGGCGGGTCGTCGTGCTCGGCGCCTGCGGCGGCATCTCCCCCGATCTCAAGGTGGGCGAGCTGGTCGTGCCGACGGCGGCGGTGCGCGGCGAGGGAGCGTCGCGCTATTACGCGCCACCTGAGTTCCCGGCGGTTTTCGACCCCGAGCTGGTCATGCGGATCGCCGGCGAGGCCCGCCACTCGGACACCGAGGGAGTGCACCTCGGTGTGGTCTACACCACCGACGCCGGCTACCGCCAGGGCCCCGAGGTCTACGAGACCTACGCCGGCCTGGCGATCGCGGTCGAGTCCGAGTGCGCCGCGGTGGCGGTCGCCGCGGCCCGGCTCGAGCTCGCGGCGGCGGCGCTGCTGTTCTGTACCGACAACGTCGCCCTTGCCGACCCTGCCGACCGCGGCTACCGCGGCCTGCGCGACCCGCGCGTCCGGCTCGGCTTCGAGGTCGCCCTGGAGATCTGCCTGCGCGTCCTCGGCACAGCCTAGCGCGCCGGGAGCCCGTCGGAGAGACACTCCGGCTGCGGCTCGCGCTGGCATCCCGCTGG
>CAZKKP010000244.1:2583-6220 GCA_964553295.1 uncultured Thermoanaerobaculia bacterium
CGGCTCCGCCTGCGGGCGGCTCGCTCGCCTTCCGTGCCGGCGGGCGCCATCGCGACCCTCGCTTTCGTCGGTTTCCCCGCCAGGCTCCTGGGAGGCCGGATGCGTCGAACGGGGGTTCTGGGAGGAGCGTCGTAGAGGTACTATCGTCATGGAGGTCTTCAATGGGCGAGTACGAGTGCCGCGTTGACGCTGCGAAGAACAGGCTCTACATCCGCCTGCGGGGGTTCTTCCGCGAGAACGAGGTCGGGCCCCTCGAGGGGACCCTGCGCGAGGCCCTCGACAGGCTGCGACCCGGCTTCGACGTGATCACCGACGTGTCTGAGTTCAAGCCGGCGAACCCGGCGGCCGCAGAGGCGATCCGGCGAGGCGGCGAGATGGTCAAGGCCCGGGGCCGCCGCCATGCGGTGCGGGTCGTCGGGGGCTTCGTCGCCGGGCTTCTCCAGTTCAAGCGCCTGCTCGGCGGCGTCTTCTCCGAGAAGAGCGTGCGCTATGCCCGCACCATCCCCGAGGCCGAGCAGATCCTCGACAACTGGCCTCCCGATCCTACAGCCTCCTAGCGCTTCGCTGCCGGGAGGACGAGGAGGTCAGGGGGGGCCGAGGAGCTCGCCGAGGATGGAGTCGGTGTGCTCGCCGAGGCGGGGTGCCGGGCGGCCTGAGGGGAGGGACAGGGAGGGGATCCAGGGGCCGCTGGTCACCGTGGCGCCGCCGCCGGGCAACGGCAGGGCGGCGGTCGCGCCAGCCGCCGAGAGGGCGGGGTCGGCGGCTGCCTCCTCGAGGGTGCGCACCGCCGCCAGCGGCAGGCCCAGGGCGGCGGCGAGCTCGGTCCAGTGGTCGCACGGGGCGGCGGCGAGACGGGCCTGGACGGCGTCGACGACCCCCTCGCCTGCGGGACCGAAGGCGAGGCCGGCGCCGGCGAGCTCCGGCAGCTCAAGGGCCTCCACGAGCGCGGCCCAGAACTTGGGCTCGAGGGCCGCGACGGTGAGTTCGCGCCCGTCGCCGGCAGCGTACCGCCGGTAGCAGGGGACGCCGCCGCCGAGCAGGGTGGCCAGGACCCGCTCCCGGCCGAGGCCGGCCTCGGCCAGGGCCCAGGTGAGGAAGGGCAGCACGCCGCAGGCGAGTGGTTGCACGATTCGCGCGCCGCGGCCGGTACGCTCGCGGCGAAGGAGGGCGGCGGCGACCGCGGTTGCCGCGAGCAGCCCGGCGCCGACGTCGGCCAGCTGCAGGGCCGGCACGCCGCCGCCGAGGAGCTCCAGCGCGCCGGTTTCGGCGGTCAGGTTGAGGTCGTGGGCGACCCGGGCGGCCCGCGGACCGTCCCCTGGCCAGGCCGGCAGCGAGCAGGCGACCAGGCGCGGGTTGGCGGCGGTGAGCTCGTCGAGGCCGAGGCCCCAGGACTCGAGCGTCCCGGGGCGGAAGCTCTCCACCAGGACGTCGGCCTCGAGCACCAGGCGGCGCAGCCGGGCGGCATCGGTCGTGCGGCGCAGGTCGAGGACCACCGACTCGACGCCGGCGAGCAGCGCGGCGAAGGCGATGCCGACGCCCTCGACCTGGGGCGGCACCAGGCGCAGCGGGTCGCCGACGCCGGGCTCCTCGACCTTGACGACGCGGGCGCCGAGGTCGGCGAGCTGGCGGGCCAGCACCGCCCCGGGCAGGAGGCGGCTGAGGTCGAGCACGAGCATTCCGGACAGGGTTGGCGGATCGCTCCGGCCGAGGTCGTCGTCGGTTTCAGGCATACAGTCCTTCGATCGCCGCCCGGTGGCGCTCGGCGACCACCCGGCGCTTGAGCTTGAGGGTCACGGTGAGCTCGCCGCCGGCGGTCGAGAAGTCCGGCTCGACGACGGCGAAGCGGCGAACCTGCTCGAAGCGGGCGAGCTTCGCGTTGACCGCGTCGACCTCCGCCTGGAGCGCCGCGACGAGGCGCGGGTCGGAGCACGCCGCCCCGACCAGGTCGGGGCGGTGGCCGGCCAGGGCCTCGCGGTCGAAGGTCACGAGGGCGACCACGTACGGCCGACGGTCGCCCCACAGCATGGCGTGGGAGATCAGCGGGCGCTCCTTGAGCAGGGTTTCGACCCGTTGCGGGGCGATGTTCTTGCCGCCCGCGGTGACGATGAGCTCCTTCTTGCGGTCGGTGATCCAGACGAAGCCGTCGGCGTCGATGCGGCCGATGTCGCCGGTGCGGTAGAAGCCGCGTTCGTCGAAGGCCTCGGCGGTGAGCTCTGGCTCGCGCCAGTAGCCGGCGAAGACGTTCGGCCCCCTCACCAGCAGCTCGTCGTCGGACGCGATCTCGACCTCGACCCCGGGCAGCGGCCGGCCCACCGAGCCGAAGCGGAAGGCCAGCGGCGTGTTGAAGGTGGCCGGCGCCGAGGTCTCGGTGGCGCCCCAGCCCTCGCACACCTGCAGCCCCGCGGCGTGGAAGAAGCGGGCGATCTCGGCGGCCAGCGGCGCGCCGCCGGAGACCAGCAGCTTGAGCTGGCCGCCGAGGGCCTCGCGCAGCCGTCGGTGGACGAGGCGGTCGGCCAGAAGCCGCCGCATCGCCAGCGCGACCGACAGTCGCTCGCCGCCCTCGAGCCGCCGGCTGACCTCGAGGCCGGTCTTGACCGCCCAGTCGAAGAGCAGCCGTCGCGGGCCGGGCATGGTGGCAGCGCGGGCCATGATCCGGCCGTGGACCTTCTCGAACACCCGCGGCACCGCCACCGCGAAGTCCGGCCGGACGGTCCGGAAGTCGTCGGCGATGGTGTCCAGCGCGCGAGCGTAGGCGATGGTGTGGCCGAGGGTCAGCGGCAGGAAGTGGCCGCCGAGGCGCTCCAGGGCGTGGGCCAGCGGCAGGAAGCTGAGGTTGGTCTGCAGCACTCCGGTGTCGAGGCCGAAGGCCTCCAGCGTCGCCGCGAGCACCGACAGCACGTTGCCGTGGCTGAGCACCGCTCCCTTGGGCAGGCCGGTGGTGCCCGATGTGTAGATCAGGGTCAGCGGGTCCTCGCGCCGCCGTCCCCAACCCCCGAGAGACGCGGCGGCCGGCGGCTCGCCGCCGTTGGCGCCCTCGAGCTCGGCGAGGGTGCGGGCGCCCTCCGGGGAGCCCTGGTCGAGCACGATGACGTGCTCGAGCTCGGGCAACCGGTCACGGACACCGGCGAGCTTGGCCGCCTGGGCGGCGTCCTCGACGAAGGCGACCCGGGCCCCGGAGTGGCCGATGGGGTGCGCGGCATCCTCGGCGGGAAGGGACGCGTAGACCGAGACCACCACCGCGCCGGCGGCGAGGCTGCCGAGGTCGGCCACGGCCCACTCGGGCCGGTTCTCCGAGACGATCGCAACCCGATCGCCGGGGACCACCCCGAGGCCCTCGAGGCCGGCCGCGACGGCGCGCACGCGCAGCCCGAAGCGTCCCCAGCACAGATCCCGCCAGCGACCGCCGCGGAAGTACCTCAGGCACGGCGCCTCGGGCCGCTCCCCGGCCCGGTCGAGCACGACCCGCACCAGGTTCGGCGCCGCCTGCAGCCGGTCGACGTCCTCGGGGGGCACGACCCAAGCGTACACCACGCAGGGGTCGGGCGGCGGGGGGCGGGAGCCGGGGATCGGGCGTGGTGTCACGTCCACCCGCCGCCTGCAGCCCGGATTCCGAGCCTGAATCCGCTCCCGAGCCCGC
>CAZKKP010000245.1:0-6209 GCA_964553295.1 uncultured Thermoanaerobaculia bacterium
CCTGCGATTGTTCGGTCCGGACGGCGAGGTGCTGGACAACGACCAGTTGGACGCCGCACGCGGGGTGGAGGAGCAGGGGTACCATCCGCGCGACCGCTGGACGCGTTTGGAAGGCGCCTCTTACAACGATTTCGGCGAGGTCGCGATCCCCTACACCTCCTATACCGACTCCGGTGCCGCCGGCACGGCTTTGCATACGGGCCGCAAGACCTCCCCGGGCCGAGTCAACGTGAACTGGGACGGGACGGAGGAGTTCCAGACCATCGCGCATATCGCCCATGAGCAGGGCCGGGCCACGGGCGCCGTGACCACTGTTCCAGCATCGCACGCCACGCCCGGCTCGGTCTGGGCGCGTGTGCCGATTCGCGACAGGTACGACGAGATCTTCCGGCAGATGGCCGACGGACGGCTCGACGTGATCATGGGTGCGGGCCATCCCTTCTACGGCAATAGCGGACAGCGCTCGGCCGCACTGCAGATTCGCGAGGCCGAGGAGCCATCGGTTGTGGAGGTGAAGCAGAAGAAGACGGACTATATCGAGCAATACGAGGAAGGCGAGTGGCCGCCGCCTGAGCCGCCGGATCGCGATTTCGCGATCGTAGGCGGCCGCGAGACCTGGGCGGCCCTGACCAGCGAGGAAGGTCTGAACGGCTACACCTTCATCGAGGCGCGCGAGGACTTCGAGGCGCTCGCCAAGGCCCAAACCGGCCTGCCCGAACGACTCATCGGCATCTTTCGCTCGAGATCCGCCACGCAAGCCTTCCGCCTCGGCCTCCCCGATGACACTTCGACCCCGTCCGGCATGGCGTTCAATCCCGATGTACCCGACCTGGCCACGATGAGTTTGGCCGCCCTCAACGTGCTGAACCAGAACCCCAGAGGCTTCTTCATCATGATCGAGGGCGGCGGCGTGGACTGGATGGGCCACGCCAACTACATGCCCCGCTTCATAGAGGAGCAGATGGACTTCAACGCCGCCGTGGCGGCGGTGATCGACTGGGTGGAAGACCATTCCAACTGGGACGAGACCCTGCTCATCGTCACCTCCGACCACGAGACCGGCGGCATCTGGGGCGAAGGCACGTTCGAGACAGCATCAGGGATATCGCACCCCAATCCCTTGGACTCAGACTCGAGGGCCGCCGCGCAGTTCGTGCCGGAACGGGACCGGTTCGTCAAATTCCGCGTCGTCCAGGACCGCGGCGCGGGCAAGGTTCCGGGCCATCGGTTCGCCTCAGGCGAACACACCAATGACCTGGTGCCGCTTTGGGCGCTGGGTGCAGGCTCGACGCTGTTCCGCCAGTTCGAGCGCCATGACGCGTTCGCCCGGAACCTCTGGAGCCAGCCGTACGGCTGGGCCGGCAATTTCGTGGACAACACCGCCGTGTTCCACGTCATGAACGCGGTACTCACCAATGAAGAATGTGACTCGAGATTCGTGCCCGGCATCGCAGCTTCGGATGCGTGGCAGACTGGCGTTGCCGGAGGAAGCTCGACGAGATGATCCTCGCAGATTCATCACCGCAGGACTCGTGAGTGCCGTGCGGTTGTGAACCCGGGGGTTGCTGCGGTTGCGAGAGCCGGGTCAGGTTGCAGTCGATGACGCGCTCCAGGTATGGGATCCGGGCGCGCCGCCAGTCGTCAAGGTGCTTCGGCTCGAGCAATCCCATGCCGACCAGGACATTGATCGGGGTGACGACCTTCCCGCGATCGAGAATCGACGCCACCTCCCGGACGATCCTGGGGTGCAGCCGATCCTTCGGTAGCTCTCGACCGTGACCGAGCGGGGCCCTCTCGCAGGACTCCGGTGTTGACAGTAGTCTCAGACTTCAGGATCTTGGGACTCGGCCTTGCTTGCCTTGGGTCCCTGAGCTGAATGGAGTCGTTTCTCAGCAGCCCGGTCGTGATGTAGGAGATCCGGATCAAGCAGGCATTGAGGCACAGATGCTCCGCTTCTCGTGCGGAGGTCAGGCCTCGGCGCGCAGCAGGACAACTCGGTCGCGCCCTCCTTCCTTGGCGAGGCCGAGCGCCCGGTCCGCTCGGTGGACGACCTGCTGGTAGTCCGGGTGCCCCTCGAATAGCGCGCCGCCGACACTCACGGTCAACCGGAACGGGGGCGCCGGCTGGTCAGCGAATGTCAGGGTGCGCACCGCGGCCAGGACCTGCTCCGCCTTTCGTTCGAGGGACGACCAGGACACTCCCGGAAGCACGAGCAGAAATTCCTCGCCGCCATAGCGGAACACGAAATCGCTGGCGCGGACGGTGCCAAGGAGAGTCTCGGCAAGGCGGGCGAGCACCTGGTCGCCGGTCTGGTGACCGTGCAGGTCGTTGACGACCTTGAAGTTGTCCGCATCGACCATGAGCAGGCCGAAGCCGGTGCCCTCACGGCGACTGAGCGCCAGCTGGTGCTGCAAGATGGCTGGGAGGTATCGGCGGTTGAGAAGGCGCGTCAGCGGGTCCCGTCCGAGCTCGACGCTGACCGCGCGCTCTCCAAGCTGGGAGAGCAATAGGGAGAGCGTGTCGACCTCCGGCGCCAGGTCGCGGACGAACTCACGGTGGGCGATTCGGTCCTGGGGGTCGACCTCCGCGAGGTGACGGGCAACTCGCCGGTCGAGCCCGTCCATGACTCGTCTCAGGTCCTGCGCTTCCCGTGGCTCGGCGATGGTCAGCTCGGCCTTGTGGAGGAGCCACAGACCGAGCTCGCTCTCCCGCAGCGTGTGGATGGCGTCGAAGGCGTCGGAGAGCAGCGCGAGCGCCACTTCGCGGTGCCAGTTGAACAGGCTCGACCGGGCGCGCTCGCACTCCACCGCGAGGCTGTTGCCGGCCAGGAAGAGGCTCAGCGCCTGCTGGTGGCGGGCGGTGGTGACCACGTTGGCGAGGTAGGCCTCACTCATAGCGTCGGAGGCGATGTCCAGCACCTCGTTGACATAGCCGAGGGCGGCGGCAATCTCGCCGGGAGTTGACAGGCGCCGGGTCACCCTGATGGCCAGCTCCCGTTTCACGAGGCGCAGGCCCCAGTTGACAAGCGCCAACGGTACGCCGATTCGGGCGTGGACCGCACCGATCTCGTGGTGTCCACCGAGTAGACCATGGGTCGTCGGGTCGAGTTGGGCCACAAACAGGGAGTGCAGCCACTCGACCAGAGCACGTCGCAGTCGGCTGTGGACCACTGCAACGGTGAGGAACTCCCGCCCCTCCGCGTCGGCGAGGAGGCGGTCGTAGAAAGCATCGGCCATGGCCTCCGCCTCGGCGGACACCACGCCGGCCACGCACTCCACCACCCCCGCCGCCGGCTCCCGCCGCGCCGCAACGATGTGCTCCCATCTCCAGTGCTGGCGCTGCTCCAATGACCGCATGCCTTCCCTCCCTGACGCGCCGTGACCATGGCTCGCCCGTTCAACGCACGAAACCGACGTTCAATTCTCCTGCCAGCGCCGGGAGGCCGCGCCCCGGCTACATCGGCTGACGCCCGTCCCGTAACGTGTTGCGCCCTTTGTGCCTTCGTGTGAAGAAACCTGGTCAGGCATGCGGGACTTCGTACCCGGCAGTGGCACAGCGGCCGGGCGCCTCGCGGGACCGTCTCAGTCGAAGGTGAAGGGCGGGCGGTAGTCCGGGTCGGGCAGATCGAAGACGCTGGTCATGCCCCGGGCGAAGCGGAGCTGGAACGGGCAGGGATCGATCTCGAGCTCCTGGAGCGCGCGGCCGGAAGGGGTGTCGCCGAGGGTGAGGTACTCCCGGTCGGGCGCCACGCCCTTGCGGAGCAGCAGGCCCATGTTCTTGCGCACGTTGAAGGTCGCCCGAAGGCTGGTGCGGCTCCTGAGCAACCGGTCACCGAGGCGCGAGTAGAGGTTCGACGAGAGGTCGAACAGGGTCGGCCTGCCGTCCATCGGCACCCGCAAGGTGAAGTAGGGCTCGCCGGTGGCCTCCCGGCAAGTGGTGACGCAGTCTCCACCCTCCTCGGCGAGGTCGACCTCCTGCACCTCCTTGGGCAGGCCCCAGATCTCGCGGCCGCGGACGCGGTTCTCGAGCGACGTCACCGGCATCGAGAAGACGTAGTAGCCGAAGGCCCGGAACGCGCCGAGGAGCACCGGCAACACCGGGACGTTCACCCGTGGGTCGACCATCACCGGAACGGTCATGGCGATCTCGTTGTAGGGGGCGACGCCCAGGACCTGGCGGTACTCGTAGCACGACAGCAGCACCAGCGAACGGCCGCGGGTCATCCGCACCGGCTTCATCCGCGGATGCGGCATGAGCCGCTCCGCCCTCTCATACGGGCAGAGGAAGACCGCCATGGCGCAGGTCACGTCGCCGTAGAAGGTCGGGAACAGGTAGTCCTTGGCAATCTCGGGCGTGAGCTGCAGCGGTCGCGGCGCCCGCCGCAGCGCGAAACGGCTGAAGAAGTCGTCGGTGAAGGCGTCGGCGTTGTCGAGCAGCGACGGGCTGATCTCGAAGTTGGGCTTCATGGCGACGCCTCCCTGTGGGAAAGCCGTTGGCGGTCCGGACCTGTCGGCTTCGAGCCTACCACTTACCAGACCGCTTGGAGCTCCCCTCCGCACCACCGAGATTCCCCCCCTCCGGTTCGGTCAGCCCGTGGATCGTGACCGCGCCGACCACCTCTCGAGCACGGGTCGCCCTTCGCGTGACCGGGGCCATGGGCTCGATGCGGGCGCCGGCATCGATCGCCCTCCGGACGGGTGCTACAGTGGCTGACACATGCTGATGCGGCGCCCGGCCAGAGCCTCGATCGAGATCGTCGTCGCCGGGGCGATCGCTGCAAGCCTCGCAGCCTGGGCGAAGGACATCGGACCCGCCGAGGTTGCCGACCAGATCGCCGCCGCCAGGCGACAGGAAGCCGCGGGCGACGCCGCGGCGGCGATCAAGTCGCTGACCGAGCTCCTCGCAGCCCCCGACGGCCTCGACCCGGCGTCCCGCGCCAGGGTCGGCGCCGACCTCGCCTCCCTCCACTTCAAGCTCGGCGACTACGCCGAGGCCATGGCGTTGGCCACCGCCGCAGCGGCAGACGCCGAGCTCGGCGGCGATCTCTCCGCCCAGAGCCGCGCCGAGTTCATGGTCGGCATGGTGCACCGCAGCCTCCAGCAGCTCGACGACGCCCGCCGGGCATTCCGGGCGTCGGCGCGGCTCGCTCGCGATTCCGGCGACACCAATCTCTGGGTCCGGGCGCTCAACGAAGAGGGAAACGTCCTCGCGATGACCGACGACCTGGAAGGCGCCCTGGCGCCTAAGCTCGAAGCCCTCCACGACCTCGGCGACGAGGTCGAGCCCGGGACCCGGTTCTCCCTCGAGAACGACACCGCCTTCGTGTACTCCCTGCTCGATCGACCCGCTGACGCGCTGCCGCACTTCGAGCGGGCGTGGCAGCTCGGCCTCGAGCTCGGCAACCGCCGGGCCGCCGCCTACGTCGCCTGCAACCTCGCCGGGTGCCTCGCCGCGCTCGGCGACCCCGCGAGCGGCATCCCGTGGGCCGAGCGAGGCCTGGCCATCGCCGTCGCCGACGGACTGCTGCCGGCCGAGGAGCATGCCCGCGCCGTCCTCGGCGAGCTGCTCGCCGGGACCGGCGACCCGGCGGCGGCGGTGGTCCAGCTGCACAGGGCGTACGAGCTCCGCAAGCGCATCCTCGGTGAGGACAGCGCACGACGCATCGCGGAGCTGGGAAGCCGCCACGAGGCCGAGCGCCGTGAGGCGGAGATCGAGCTGCTGCGGCGTGACGCGGAGATTCGCGAGCTCGAGCTCCTGCAGGCGCGAAACCAGCGAAGGCTGATGGTGGGCGCCCTCGTGGCGCTGGCGGCGTTCGTCGCTGTGCTCGCCGCTGCCTACCGGTTCAAGGTGCGGGCCAACGCCGAGATCCGCGCCGCCAACCTGGAGCTGGACGCTTCGCGCCGCCGGGTCGAGGAGCTGTCGCGCACGGACGCCCTCACCGGTCTGGCCAATCGCCGGTCCCTGGAAGAGCGCCTCGCCGACGAAGCCCGGCGGTACGAAAGG
The DNA here is from genome assembly GCA_964553295.1 of uncultured Thermoanaerobaculia bacterium. Taxonomy (GTDB): domain Bacteria; phylum Acidobacteriota; class Thermoanaerobaculia; order Thermoanaerobaculales; family Sulfomarinibacteraceae; genus CAZKKP01. The sequence continues at coordinate 6,004 of CAZKKP010000245.1, forward strand.
TCCGGGCGGAGCTTCGCGGTGGTGCTCGCCGACATCGACCTCTTCAAGGAGGTCAACGACCGCTTCGGTCACGAGGCCGGCGACGAGGTCCTCAGCGTCGTCGCCCGCCGGCTGCGGGCCGGGGTGCGCGCCATCGACCTGGCCGGCCGCTGGGGCGGCGAGGAGTTCCTCATCGTGCTACCCGACACCGAGATCGCCGGCGCCCG
>CAZKKP010000246.1:0-4866 GCA_964553295.1 uncultured Thermoanaerobaculia bacterium
GGTAGTGACCTAAAGGTGGTGGCACCTACTGACCTAAAGGTGGTGACACCCGTCCCCTGACCCCTGACCCCTGACCCCTTGTGCTGCCTTGCCGCGGTGTGGCAAGATGGCGGACGGTGAATGACCGTTCAGTCGGCGAGTGTCCCGGTCGGGCCTCCCCGGCAGGCGCCAGGCGGCTGGGCGAGATCCCACAGGGAGGTCGACCGTGAAGTGCATCGTCTGTGTGACCAGCGTTCCCGACACCGCGTCCGTCGTCAAGATCGGCGGCGCCGGCCGGCAGATCGACGAGACAGGGATCAAGTGGATCCTGTCGCCCTACGACGAGTACGCCCTCGAGGAGGCGATCAAGATCACCGAGACCCAGGGCGGCGAGGTCTGCGCGATGACCTTCGGACCGGCCCGGGCCGAGGCGGTGCTGCGCGACTGCCTCGCCCGGGGCGCGCACAGCGCGGTTCACGTCGAGGGTGGCGAGGCCTCGCTCGGTGACTCCTTCACCATCGCCAAGGTGCTCGCCGGCGCCATCAGCGGACGCGAGTTCGACCTCATCCTGGTCGGCGTCAAGGGAGTCGGCACCGACAGCTCGCAGGTCGGTCCGATGCTCGCCGAGCTGCTCGACCTGCCCCACGTCGCCGGCATCACCAGCCTCGAGCTCGCCGCTGGCGCCCTGACCGCCGGGCGGGAGGTCGAGGGCGGCCGCGAGACGGTCACCTCGCCGATGCCCGCGGTGCTGACCTGCCACAAGGGTCTCAACGAGCCGCGGTACGCGGCGCTCAAGGGCATCATGGCGGCGAAGAGGAAGCCGGTGGAGAAGGTCAACCTGGCGAGCCTCGGCATCTCGGAGGGGGCCGATCCCTGCTACCGGGTGCAGAGCCTGGAGCTGCCGCCGGGCAAGTCCGCCGGCACCGTCATTCAGGGCGAGGACGACCCCGCCGGCGCCGCGGCACAGCTGGTCAAGCTGCTCCGTGACGAAGCCAAAGCGATCTGAGGAGGGAGGACACCATGGCATGCATTCTGGTCTTCGTGGAGCAGCGGGACGGTGAGATCAAGAAGCCCTCCCTCCAGGCCCTGTCCGAGGCACGCCGGCAGGCCGCCGGCGGCGGCTGGAACGTCTGTGCGGTTCTTGCCGGCTCGGGGATCGCCGGAGATGCCGCCGGCCTGGGCGCCTGGGGCGCCGGCACGGTGTATGTCGCCGACGACGCCAACCTGGAACGGTACTCGGCCGAAGGCTACGCCGAGGTGGTCAAGGCCGCCGCCGCGAAGTGCTCGCCGACCGCGGTCTTCTTCTCGGCGACTGCGATGGGCCGCGACCTGGCGCCCCGCGTCGCCGCACGTCTCGGCGTCGGCGCGCTGGCCGACGTCACCGGTCTGTCCCTCGAGGGGGAGACATTCGTCGCCCGGCGCCCGGTTTACTCCGGCAAGGCCTTCGCCACGGTCGACGCCGGCGGCAAGACGCCGCAGGTGATCTCGTTGCGACCGAACGTGTTCGCTGCCGAGGAGTCGGGCGGCAGCGCCGAGGTGGTGGCGCTGGACGGGCTCGGGCTGTCGATCCGCGCGGTCGTGACCGAGCTCGCCAAGGCCGCCGGCGGCGAGATCGACGTCGCCGAGGCTGACATCATCGTGTCCGGTGGACGCGGCCTCAAGGGGCCCGAGAACTTCGCCCTGATCCGCGAGCTGGCCGACGCCCTCGGGGCTGCGGTCGGCGCCTCCCGGGCGGTGGTCGACGCCGGCTGGATCGCCCACAAGCACCAGGTCGGCCAGACCGGCAAGGTGGTCAGCCCGTCGCTGTACGTTGCCTGCGGCATCTCGGGCGCGATCCAGCACCTCGCCGGCATGAGCTCGTCCAAGGTGATCGTGGCGATCAACAAGGACCCCGACGCGCCGATCTTCAAGGTCGCGGACTACGGCATCGTCGGCGACCTGTTCCAGGTCATCCCGCCGATGGTCGCCGCCGTCAAGAGCCTGTAGCGTCGAAGTCGAGGTTGGTGGCAACCCGATTCGCTGCACGAATCGGAGGCGGTGCACGGCGGGCCTTCGGGCCCGCCGTCGCTTCATGTGCAAAGGAGGCGGCAGACGGTGGCTGCGGCACTCCCAAGGGCGTCCTCCACCTCGGGGGAGAGACCCTCGCCGAGGCCGATGTCGGCGGCGCCGACGGTGACCAGCCAGGTCGGGGTCGGGCAGCCGGTCAAGGTCCCGGCATGGGCGAGGATGGTCTCGGGCCGGAGATCGTGGAGCTGGTGGTCGAACCTCCGGGTCGCTGCGATTGCCCGGCAGCGGACGGTTCCCGGTGGTTGGTCGACGGCGGCGTCGACGAGGACGACCCGGGAAGCTCGGGCGATGTCAAGGGCGAGCTCGGGCAGGAGCTGGATCGGCGTGCGCAGCTCGACTGTGTCGCCGAGACGGCGGGCGACCTCGGCGGCAACCCGGGGCCCGATCCCGTCGTCACGGCGAAGGCAGTTGCCCCAGCCGACGACGAGCGGACGCCGTCCGTCATGCATCACGGACAAGGCGGTCGACCACCTGGCCGGCCGGGTCGACGAGCTCGACGGCCAGCGGCATCCGGCCGAGGGCATGGGTCGAGCAGGACAGGCAGGGGTCGAAGGCGCGGATCACTGCCTCGACCCGGTTGAGAATGCCCTCCTCGAGGCGGCCGTCCCGGATGAACCGCTTGGCGACCTGGAAGACCCCTCGGTTCATGGCCAGGTTGTTGTGTCCGGTGGCGATGATCAGGTTGGCGTCCTCGACCAGGCCCTGACGATCGACCCGGTAGTGGTGGATGAGCAGCCCGCGCGGCGCCTCGGCCACACCGATTCCCTCGGCGGCGTTGGCGTCGGCGTGGGCGCGCACGTGCGGAGACAGAATCTCGGGGTCGGCGAGGAGCCGCTCCATGCGCTCCAGTGCGAACAGCATCTCGATCAGGCGGGCGTAGTGGAAGTGGAAGGACGAGTGCACGGTGCCGTGGCCGAGCTCGCGGAACTCGGAGAACTCCTGGTCGGCCCAGCGGGTGAGGCAGGTGTCGACGATGTTGAGTCGGGCCAGAGGCCCCACCCGGTAGATCCCGTCCGGGTACCCCTTGGGCAGGAAGTAGGGGAACTTGAGGAAGGTCCAGGGCTCGACCGCCTCGCCGATGAGCTCGGCGTAGCGACTCGGGTCGACGTCGTCGACCACCGTCGCTCCGGCGGCGTCCACCATGCGCAGCCGGCCGTCGTAGTGCTCGAGGCCGCCCTGGTCGTCCACCAGCCCCATGAACATCGACGGGAAGTTGGCGAAGGACCGGATCTCCTCCGAGAAGCCCTCGAGGGCGCTCTTGAACCAGTCCAGCGTGCGCAGCACCACCGTGATCTGCTCCGGGATGCGGGCGCGAATGGCGTCCCGCTGCTCGGCGGTGAGCGGCGTGGCCACGCCACCCGGCACGACCCAGGCGGGGTGGATGCGGCGACCGCCGAGCATCTCGATGACCTGCTGGCCGAAGGCGCGCAGTGCGATGCCTTCCCGGACGATGCCGGGGTGGTGGGCGGCCATGGCGAGCAGGTTTCGCTGGTCAGGAGCGGCGTCCATGCCGAGCAGGAGGTCCGGCGCGGACAGGTAGAAGAAGGACAGTGCGTGGGACTGGAGGATCTGGGCGAGGTTCATCACCCGCCGCAGGTTCTCGGCGGTCCGTGGAATCGAAACCGCCATGACGGCGTCACAGGCCTTGGCCGAGGTGATCAGGTGGCTCACCGGGCAGATGCCGCAGATCCGCGCCATCAACGACGGCATCTCCGAGAAGGGTCGCCCTTCGCAGAGCTTCTCGAAGCCGCGAAGCTGGGTGACGTGAAAGCGGGCGTCATGGACGAAGCCATGCTCGTCCAGCTCGATGGTGATCTTGCCGTGGCCCTCGATGCGGGTCACCGGGTTGACGACGACGGTGCGGGTCATGGGTCTTCTCCTCGTGGCCGGCGCTCAGCCGAAGCGGACCTCGCCCTCGAGCTCGGGCAGGCGTCCTGCGAGCAGCTCGTTCAGGGCGAGCCAGATGAGATCGGCGGACGGCGGGCAGCCCGGCACCACGACGTCGACCCGCACCGCCTCGTGCACCGGGACGACCTTTTCCAGAAGACACGGCAGCTCCCGGGACGGCGCCTGGGCCTGGGTCGTCGCGTGCTCGACATAGGCCCGGGCGAAGACCGCGTCGAGGCCGAAGGGGTTGCGCATCGAGGGCACGTTTCCGGTCACGGCGCAGTCGCCCAGGGCGACCAGGGTCCGGGTCCGGGCGCGGATGAGGCGGACCTTGGCGAGGTCCTCGTCGCTCGCCACCGCGCCCTCGACGAGGGCGACGTCCACGACCTCCGGGTACTCCTTGCGGTCGACCAGCGGGCTGTAGACCAGGTCGACCCTCTGGCCGAGCTCGAGCAGCCTCTCGTCGAGGTCGAGAAAAGACATGTGGCAGCCCGAGCAGCCGTCGAGCCAGACTGTGGCGAGAGAGATCCTGGAGCTCACCGGTGCACCTCGCGCATCGCCTTCAGGTAGGGCAGAAAGGTGAGCTGCTTGCGCATCTCGGCCACGGCGTGCCCCTTCTCGGTAAGGGCGCCGGTCGGGCACACCTGGACGCACTTGCCGCAGCTCGTGCAGCTGTCGGACTCGGCCCATGGTTGGGCGAGATCGCTGATGATGCGGGCCTCCACGCCGCGGCCGCCGACGTCCCAGGTGTGGGCGCCCTCGACCTCGTCACAGACCCGGACGCAGCGGCCGCAGAGCACGCAGCGGTTGGGGTCGTGGACGAAGCGGGGATGGCTGGCGTCGACCTCGAGCCGGGGGTTGCGGTAGGGCACGCTCACCCTGGTCATGCCGAGCCGGCGGGCGAGCTCCTGGAGCTCGCAGTGGCCGTTGGAG
>CAZKKP010000246.1:4876-6191 GCA_964553295.1 uncultured Thermoanaerobaculia bacterium
CCTCGGTGTCGGTGCGCACCCGCATGCCCTCCTCGACCCGTGTGACGCAGGCCGGCAGCAGGCGCGGCGAGCCCTCGACCTCGACCATGCACAGCCGGCAGGCGCCGGCCGGCGTCAACCCCTCGAGGTAGCACAGGGTGGGGATGTCGATGCCGTTCTCGCGCGCCACCTGGAGGACCGACTCGTCGTCCCGGGCGCCGATGTCACGGTCGTCGATCTTCAAGGTGACGATGCGGGGTGCCATCACTCCTCCTCGGCCGCGGCAGCGACTCGGTGCGAGTACTCGTCGCGGAAGTGACGCAGGGTCGACATCACCGGGTTCGGCGCCGACTGCCCGAGACCGCACAACGAGGTCGCGCGGACCATCTCGCACAGCTGCTCGAGCAGCCGGACGTCGTCCTGGGTCGCGGCGCCGTGGGCGATCTTCTCGAGGAGGTCGTGCATCTGGGCGGTGCCGACCCGGCAGGGGACGCACTTGCCGCACGACTCGGTCATGCAGAACTCCATGAAGAAGCGGGCGACGTCGACCATGTCCGAGCTCGAGTCCATGACGATCATGCCGCCGGAGCCCATCATCGATCCGAGGCCCTTGAGCGACTCGTAGTCGACCGGGGTGTCGAAGTGCTCCGCCGGGATGCAGCCCCCTGACGGGCCCCCGGTCTGCACCGCCTTCGCGGCGCCGCCCGAGGGTACGCCGCCGCCGATGTCATCGATGATCTCCGACAGCGTGATACCCATCGGAACCTCGATCAGGCCGGTGTTGCGGACCTGCCCGGCGAGGGCGAAGACCTTGGTGCCCCGGGAGCCGGTCGTGCCGAAGCCGGCGAACCAGTCACCACCTCTTTGGAGGATCGGTGGGATGTTGGCGAGGGACTCCACGTTGTTGATCAGGGTCGGACGTCCCCAGAGACCGCGCTCGGCGGGGTAGGGAGGTCGTGGCCTCGGATGGCCCTGGCGGCCCTCGATCGAAGCGATCAGGGCGGTCTCCTCGCCGCACACGAAGGCGCCGGCGCCGAGCCGGAGCTCGACCGAGAACGAGAAGGTGGTGCCGAGGACCGAGTGGCCGAGGACGCCGGCTCTCCGAGCTTGCTTGATCGCCGTCTCGAGACGGTCGATGGCCAGGGGGTACTCGGCCCGCACGTAGATGTAGCCGCGCTGGGCGCCGACCGCGTAGCCAGCGATCACCATGCCCTCGAGAACCCGGTGCGGGTCCGACTCGAGCACCGAGCGGTCCATGAAGGCGCCAGGGTCGCCCTCGTCGGCGTTGCACACCAGGTACTTCATATCCGACTTCTGGTCCAGCGCGAGCTGCCAC
>CAZKKP010000247.1:0-6185 GCA_964553295.1 uncultured Thermoanaerobaculia bacterium
GCTTGTGGGTGATCTCCGACAGCGGGTTGGTCTGGTCCATGAACTGGCTGAGCTGAGACGAGCCGAAGAACTCGTCCACCGCCGCCATCACCGGCTTGGAGTTGACCAGGTCGCGAGGCATCGCCGAGTCGATGTCGGGATGGATCGACATCTTCTCCTTGATTGCCCGCTCCATGCGCACCAGACCGATGCGGAACTGGTTCTCCATCAGCTCGCCGACCGAGCGCACGCGGCGGTTGGCCAGCGAGTCGATGTCGTCGACCCGGCCGATGTCCCGGTGCAGCCGGAGGAGGTAGCGGACCAGGTGGAGGAAGTCGTCGACGTCGAGGATCTGCCGCCCGAGGTCCTTGGTCAGCCCGAGCTTGGCGTTGAACTTGAAGCGCCCGACCTGCGAGAGGTCGTACTTGCGCTCGTCGAAGAACAGGCCGTTGAACAGGGTGGTGGCCGACTCCTCGGTGGGCGGGTCGCCGGGACGCTGCCGACGGTAGATCTCCATCCGCGCATCCATCTGCGTGACGGTCGAGTCCTTCTCCAGGGTCTGGTGGAGGATCTCGCCGCACGGGTCCCAGTCGGGGAAGGCGAGCTTGAGCGAGTCGATCCCCGCCTCCTCGGCGATGCTCAGGATCTCGTCGGTGATGCGGGTGTTGGCGACCGCGATCACCTCGCCGGTCTCCGGGTCGACGAGGTCGTCGACGATCACCGCGCCGACCAGCTCGGAGCGGTCGACGAGGATCTTCGCCGGCGCGTCGCGCGTCGTCCCCTCGAGGCGCTTGCGCAGCGCGTCGTCGAGCTGCAGGCCGGCGAACAGGGTTGGCGTCGCGACCTTGCGGAAGCGCAGCGCCTTCTGTCGTTCCGTCTCGATGTCGAGGATGCGGCGGTCCAGGACCAGCTTCGCGGAGGCCTTCTTGGCGTCGAGCCGGACGTCGAAGACGGTGTAGAAGGCGCGCAGGATCTGACCGTTGCCCTCGAGCTCAGGGCTCAGCGCACGCAGGAAGACCGAGCCGGGGAGCCGGCGCTTGCGGTCGATGCGAACCCACAGCACCTGCTTGTTGTCGTACTCGAACTCGATCCACGAGCCGCGGTAGGGCACGACCTTGGCGAGGTAGTGGTTGGGCCCCTCGAGGGTGAAGAACACCCCCGGCGAGCGGTGCAGCTGGGACACGATCACCCGCTCGGTACCGTTGATGATGAACGTACCGGTGTCGGTCATCAGCGGCAGCTCACCGAAGTAGAGCTCCTCCTCCTTGACGTCCCGGACCTGCCGGCTGCCATCCTCGCCGATGTCGAAGGTGACCAGCCGGAAGGTGAGACGGACGGGGACCGCGAAGGTCATCCCGCGCTCGCGGCACTCGTCCGCGGAGAACGGCAGGCGGAGGCCCACCGATGTGCCGCAGACACCGCACACCTCGATCCGGTTGCGGTTCGCCCGGCCGCACTCCGGGCACACCACCTGGTCCTCGTGGCGCTCCGCCGCCTTGAAGCGGGCGCCGCAGTGCTCACAGGTGAGGCGGAGATGGTGCAGCCCTTTCAGCCGACTGCAGCGGCAGCTCCAGTTGCCGATCTCGTAGCGCACGAACTGCAGCTCGCAGGTCTCGCGAAAGTCGGTGAACGGAAAGATCGAGCTGAGCACCGACTGCAGTCCGCCGCCGAGCCGCTCCTCGGGCAGGAGGTCCATCTTCAGGAACTCCTCGTACGAGGTGCGCTGGACCTGGATGAGGTTCGGCAACGGAAGGGTGGAAGGATTCTTGGAGAAGTGCTGCCGCCCGCTGGGGCTCGTCGTCATGGAGACTCCCTCCCGACCAATGCAGACACGGGGAGACACACTCCCCCCGTGTCGTCAACAATTCGCTCTCGAAAGCCAGGACCGAGACGACGTCGACGCGTTACTTGATCTCCACCTGGGCGCCGGCTTCCTCGAACTTCTTCTTGATCTCTTCAGCTTCCTGCTTGCCAATGCCCTCCTTGATCTTGGTCGGGGCGCTCTCGACAAGCTCCTTCGCCTCCTTGAGGCCGAGCGACGTGACCTCGCGGACCGCCTTGATGACGTTGATCTTCTTGTCACCGATGGAGTTCAGGACGACGTCGAACTCGGTCTGCTCCTCGACCGGCTCGGCGGCGCCGGCGCCGGGCATCGCCCCCGCCATCATCACCGGCACGGCAGCCGCTGCCGACACCCCGAACTCGTCCTCCAGGGCCTTCACCAGCTGGTTCAGCTCCAGCACGGTCATGCCTTTGATGGTGTCAATCATCTGCTCAATCTGGGCCATGTCTCGATCCTCCTTGGGATGTCTCAGTCCTTCTTCTGCTCTGCCACCTGACCCATCACCGTGGTGAGGTTCTGGATCGGGGCGTTCAACGCCACCGCGAGACGGCGGATCGGGGACTGCAGCAGGTACAGCAGCCTCGACAGCAGCTCCTCGCGCGACGGCATGTCGGCGATCTTCTGTGCCTCGCTCGACGGCAGCACCTGACCTTCGAGGAAGGCCTCCTTGAAGGCCAGCTTGGCGTGCGTCTTGATGAAGTCGCGCAGCACCTTGGCCAGGGCGATCGGGTCGCCGCCGGTGAACGCGAGCGCATTCGGCCCCTTGAGGTGGTCGTCGATGGTGGCCAGCGGCGTGCCTTCGACGGCGAGCCGGGTGACACTGTTCTTGACCACCTTGTAGGTGCCGTCCGCCTTTCGCACCTTCGACCGCAGCTCGTTCACCTCGTTGACGGTCAGCCCGGAGTTCTCGAGCAGGAACAGGGTCTTGACGGCGCCGAAGGCGGCCCGCAGCTGCTCGGCCTGCTCCAGCTTCTGTTCTTTCGTCAGCATGGCCCCTCCCTACTTGACGTCCAGGCTCAGCAGGTCCACCTGGACGCCGGGACCCATCGTCGAGCACAGGTACACGGTGTGCACGTAGCGTCCCTTGGCGGTAGCCGGCTTGGCCTTCTGCACCGCGTCGACCAGGCTGCGGGTGTTCTCCACCAGCTTCTCTTGTGGAAAAGAGACCTTGCCGACCGGCGCGTGGATGATGGCGGTCTTGTCGACCCTGAACTCGACGCGACCGGCCTTGATGTCGCGGACCGCCGCCGTCACGTCCTGGGTGACGGTGCCCGACTTCGGGTTCGGCATGAGGCCGCGGGGACCGAGCACCCGGCCGACCTTGGACAGGTGGCGCATCATGTCCGGCGTCGCGACCATCGCCCCGAAGTCCAGCCAGCCCCCCTGGATGCGCTCGATCGCCTCCTGCGGCCCGAGGACGAAGTCGGCGCCGGCCTCCTCGGCCTGCTTCTGCGCCGGGCCCTCGCAGACCACGAGCACCGTGGTCGTCTTTCCCGTGCCGTGCGGCAGGACGACGGTGCCGCGCACCATCTGGTCCGCGTGACGCGGGTTCACGCCGAGACGCATCGACACCTCGATGGTCTCGTCGAAGGAGGCGTAGGCGGTCTCCCGGACCAGGATGATCGCTTCCTCGAGTGGGTAGGGACGCTTCTCGACCTTGTCGGCCGCCGCACGGTATTTCTTGCCCTTGCGTGCCATCGACGACCCCCTCAATCCCGGACGTCGATGCCCATGGAACGCGCGGTTCCGAGGATGATGCGCACCGCCGACTCGAAGGAATCCGTGTTGAGGTCCTCGAGCTTGGTCCGTGCGATGTCCTCGACCTGTGCCATGGTCACCTTGCCGATCTTGTCGCGGTTGGGAACGCCCGAGCCCTTCGGCACCCCGGCGGCCTGCCGGAGCAGGAACGAGGCGGGCGGCGTCTTCGTGATGAAGCTGTAGGTCCGGTCGGAGAAGACCGTGATCACGACCGGAATCACGATCCCCTGGTCTTTCTGGGTCCGGGCGTTGAACGCCTTGCAGAAGTCCATGATGTTGAGCCCGTGCTGACCGAGGGCCGGGCCCACCGGGGGCGCCGGCGTCGCCTGTCCGCCAGGCAGCTGGAGCTTGATCTGTCCTACGACTTTCTTCGCCATGAGCTTCCCTCTCAGTTGAGCTTCTGCACCTGGCGGAACTCCATCTCGACCGGGGTTTCACGCCCGAAGATGGTCACCATGACCTTGACCGTCGATCGATCGAGGTTGACCTCCTCGATCACCCCGTTGAAGGTTGCGAACGGGCCGTCGGTGATGCGGATCCGCTCGCCCTTCTCGAAGATCTCCTTGGGCCTCGGCTTCTCCTGAGTGGCCACCGACTGGTGGAGGATCTGGTTGACCTCCTCCTCGGTCAGAGGCGTCGGCTTCTTGCCGGCCCCGACGAAACCGGTCACCTTCGGCGTGTTGCGCACAAGGTGCCAGGCGTCGTCCGTCATTTCCATCTCGACCAAGACATAGCCGGGGAAGAACTTCCGCCGCACCTCGCGCTTCTTGCCGTTCTTGACCTCGACCACGGTCTCGGTCGGAACACGGATCTCTCCGAAGAGGTCGCTCATGCCGAGCGCGTCAACGCGCTGCTCGAGCGTCTTCTTCACGCGATCCTCGAAGCCGGAGTAGGTGTGGATGATGTACCACTGCTTGGCCACGGAAGGCCCCCCTGGGCTACTACGAGAACACCCCGAAGAGATCGAACACCCTCTGCGTCAGGAAGAGGAACACCAGGTCGCAGAGGTACAGATAGATCCCGAAGATGAACGACGCCACGATCACGACGGTCGTGGTGTTGACCACCTCCTGCTTCGAGGGCCACGTCACCTTCTTGATCTCGACCACGACTTCGCGGAGAAAGGTGGTCAGGCGATTCCACCATTGCATGGTGCGAGCTCCAGTCAACGAGAGATGGCAGGCCAGGAGGGATTCGAACCCCCAACAACCGGTTTTGGAGACCGGGACTCTACCATTGAGCTACTGGCCTGCTGTCTAACATCTCGAAAGGCTGGCCGTGCGCCGCAACACCGTCGTCGTGTCGACCCCCGAGCCTCGAGAGCTGCCTGGGGCGACCGGACGGCGATGCGCAGAGCGCAGGAGCCAGAGGTGATGACATACGCTGTGACTCGGTGCGGGCTACTCGATGATGTCGGTGATCGAGCCGGCGCCGACGGTGCGGCCGCCCTCACGGATGGCGAACCTGAGGCCACGCTCCATCGCGATCGGCGTGATCAGCTCCACCTCCAGGCTCGTGTTGTCGCCCGGGATCACCATCTCCACGCCCTCGTCCATCTTCACCGCCCCGGTCACGTCCGTCGTCCGGAAGAAGAACTGCGGCCGGTACCCCTTGAAAAACGGAGTGTGCCGCCCTCCCTCCTCCTTCGTCAGCACGTACACCTCGGCCCTGAACCTCCGGTGCGGCGTGATCGACCCCGGCTTCGCCACCACCTGACCCCGCTCCACGTCGCTGCGGTCGGTCCCCCGCAGCAGCAGCCCGACGTTGTCGCCCGCCTCGCCACGGTCCAGCAGCTTGCGGAACATCTCCACGCCCGTCACCACCTTCTTCATCGTCGGCCGAATGCCGACGATCTCCATCTCTTCGCCAACCTTCACCACGCCCCGCTCGATCCGGCCCGTCACCACCGTGCCACGACCCGAAATCGTGAACACGTCCTCGATCGGCATCAGGAAGTCCTTCTCCACGTCCCGCTGCGGCAGCGGTATGTACGTGTCCATCGCCTCCAGAAGCTCCCAGATCGCCGTGCACTCCGCAGAGTCCGGATCCTCGCTGTCCAGCGCCTTCAACCCCGACCCCCGGATGATCGGAATGTCGTCACCGGGAAAATCGTAGGCCGACAGAAGCTCCCGCACCTCAAGCTCCACAAGGTCCAGAAGCTCCTCGTCGTCCACCATGTCCACCTTGTTCATGAACACGATGATGAACGGCACACCCACCTGCCGCGCCAGCAAAATGTGCTCGCGCGTCTGCGGCATCGGACCGTCCGCCGCCGACACCACCAGCACCGCACCGTCCATCTGCGCCGCACCGGTGATCATGTTCTTCACGTAGTCCGCGTGCCCGGGGCAGTCCACGTGCGCGTAGTGCCGCACCCGCGACTGGTACTCCACGTGCGCCGTGTTGATCGTGATCCCCCGCGCCTTCTCCTCCGGCGCCTTGTCGATCGCGTCAAACGGTGTGAAATCCGCCAGACCCTTCGCCGCCAGCGTCTTCGTGATCGCCGCCGTCAACGTCGTCTTGCCGTGGTCCACGTGACCAATCGTGCCGATGTTCACGTGCGGCTTCGTCCGCTCGAACTTCTGCTTGGCCATCCTTGCCTCCC
>CAZKKP010000248.1:0-6172 GCA_964553295.1 uncultured Thermoanaerobaculia bacterium
TCCTCGAGCAGGCGGTCGATCCTCTCCTCGAGGGTGCCCCGACAGACCAGGGGGTGGACGACGACGGTGCGCTCCTGGCCGATGCGGTGGGCGCGGTCGGTGGCCTGGGTCTCCACCGCGGGGTTCCACCAGCGGTCGAAGTGGAAGACGTGGGAGGCCCGGGTGAGGGTGAGGCCGGTGCCCCCGGCGCGCAGCGAGATCACCATCGCCCGCGGGCCGTCGGGGGACTGGAAGGCGGCGACCATGCGCTCTCGCTCGTTGCGACTGACGCCGCCGTGCAGGAAGGCCGCCCGCACCCCCAGCCGCTCGCCGAGGAAGCGCACCAGTAGGTCGCCCATCTTGCGGTACTGGGTGAAGATCAGGGCGGCGTCGCCCTCGGCGAGCACCTCCTCGAGCTCCTCGGCGAGACGCTCGAGCTTGCCCGAGCGGCCGTCGAGCCGGCCCGTTTCGCCGAGGTAGTGGTCGGGATGGTTGCAGATCTGCTTGAGGGCGGTGATCAGGGCGAGCACCCGGCCGCGGCGGTCGATGCCGTCCGCCGCGCGGATTCCGGCCATGGCCTCGTCGACCGCGGCCCGGTACAACGACACCTGCTCGCGGGTCAGCGGGCACAGCGAGCGCACCACCAGCTTGGGCGGCAGGTCGGGCAGCACGCCGGGGTCGGTCTTGGCGCGGCGCAGCACGAAGGGGCCGGTGAGGGCGTGCAGCCGCTCGACCGCGGTCCGCGAGCGGAAGCGCTCGATGGGCACGGCGATCTCGTCGCGGAAGCGCCCTTCGGTGCCGAGCAGGCCGGGCACCGCGAAGTTGACGATCGACCACAGCTCGGTGAGGCGGTTCTCCACCGGCGTGCCGGTCAGGGCCAGGCGGGTGCGCGCCTGGAGGGCGTAGGCGGCGCGCGCAACCTGGGCCGAGGAGTTCTTGATCGCCTGCGCCTCGTCGAGGACGACTACCTCCCAGCTCTTGCCGCCGAGCAGGGCGGCGTCGCGCCGGAGCAGGCTGTAGGTCGTCAGGCAGACGGTGCCGCGGCGCGCCTTGGCGGCCAGGGCCCTGGGGGTCGCGGCTCGCTCGGGCCCGTAGTGGCGGTAGATCTTGAGGTCGGGAGCGAAGCGCGCGGCCTCGCGCTCCCAGACGCCGAGCACCGAGGTCGGGCAGATCAGCAGGTGCGGCCGCTCGGCCGGCCGGTGGGCCGCCCGCAGCAGCAGAAAGGCGAGCAGCTGGATCGTCTTGCCGAGGCCCATGTCGTCGGCGAGGCAGCCGCCGAGGCCGGCGTCGTCGATCCGGGCCAGCCAGCCGACTCCGGATCGCTGGTAGGAGCGCAGCTCGCCGACGAAGCCCGGCACCTCGAGGTTCTCCTCGGGAGGAGGCGAGAGCAAGGCGGCCCGCAGCCGGGCCAGCGGGTCGTCCGGATCCATGACGGTGCCGGCTTCCTCGACCAGCGCCGCCCGCACCGCGTCGGAACCGGTGAGCCGCCAGCCACCCTCCCGGAGCCGGCGCAAGACGGCGTCGACGTCGCGGTAGTCGAGCATCACCCAGTGACCGCGCCAGCGGACCAATGGGCGCTTGAGGGCGGCCAGCCGCGCCAGATCGTCGGCATCCACGGCCTCGTCGCCGAGCATCGCTTCCCACTCGGCGGCGACGATGGCGTCGAGGCCGAAACCGGCGGTGTTGTCGCTACCCGGGCTGACGGTGCGGACCCTCAGCCGGGCGCGCAGCCGACGCCGGCCGTCGTCGGTCAGCTCGGCCGGAACCTGCACCTCGAAGCCGGCCGCCCGCAGCAGCGGCGCCGCCTCGGCGAGGAAGTCGGGGACCCGGTCGACGTGCACGACGTGGGCCTCGGGCTCGCGGCAACGCAGCCCGTCGGCCAGCGGCACCCACAGGGAAGCGGCTCGGCCGAGCTCGGTGAGGAAACCGGAGCGCAGAGTAGCCGGAGTCAGGCCGACGGCGCGGGCCTCCGGCCCGCTCGCCCGCCAGATCCGAGGCGCCTCCACCAACAACCCGGGATCGGCCGCGAAACCGGCAAGGAGGGCCAGCCGCCAGGCGCCGAGGTCGGTGTCGGGCGCCTCGAGCCGCAGCACCAGCCGTACCGCGCGCCCGTCACCGCCGGCGGCGGCCGTCCCGACCCAGCGCTGCACCTCGTCGACCAGGGTGTCGTCGACCACCGGCCGCAGCGCGAGGTTCCCGGCCTTCGCCAGCAAGGCTCGCCGCAGGGCGTCGGCCCAGTCGCCGGCCGAGCGGCCCTTGGCCCGCTGGGCGATCCGCGCCAGGGCGTCGGCGGCGCCGTCGAGGAAGACCTGCAACGCCTCGTCACCGTCGAGCAAGGTGGCCGCCGCCGGTTTCTCGACCGCGCTGGCGCAGGCCCGTGCGACCGGCGGCAGGGCGCCGGCGAGGCGCTCCAGGCGCCGTCGGTCGGCGACGCTGGGCGCCACCCGCCAGCGGGCGAGGGCGGCACCGTTGGCTCCCTCCACCCAGGGCACCACGCGGTGTCCCGCGACCAGCTCGAGGGCGAGCTTGGCTGCCAGGCTCCAGGCGCCGACCGAGGCCGAGACCCGGCGCTGAGCGCTGTCGTCCACCGGCCGGGTGCTCAGCGCCGCAAGAGCGGCGCCCACCGGCACCTCGAAGCCCTCGACCTCGACCGGTACGAGGTCGCCCGAGTCGGCATCCTTGCCGAGCCACTCGGCCGGCCAGCTCAGCCAGCGCTTGCGCCGGGCGCCACGCGGCCCGACCAGCCCGGCAACCGCGATCTCGAGCTCGGCGCGGCTCGTCGACGCACCCCGGTCCGGCCGCACCCACACGAAGAGGGACGGCCGGTGGTGCGGCACCAGAGTTGCCTCCAGGTAGCGCAGCACGATTGGTTCCTAAGGCCTCATCAATTGTTGGCGATCATGCAGGTCCAGCGAGCTGAGCTGTCGGATGCCGTCGGTATCCACCATCCTCGTCCTCACCGCCGTCGCGGCGGCACTGCGAAAGGCCCACATCTTGCGAAGCTCGAGCTGCCATTCTCGACAGTCGAAGCTCCTCGCGCCCTGTGACCCGGTCTGGTCGGGGTTCGCGCCTCGGTCTCCAACCCTCGACCGATCCCTCTTCCGCGAGGATCACCGGCACTCCGGCGAATGACGATCGAGCGCCACCGGCCACGTGCGCCGGAACCGCGTCGCCGCGGATCGGACCGCTCCGGGCTCGAGACTCGACCCAACCCGGCTGCCTGATCGTCGATCACCGCGTCGACGCTCACTACACTACCGCAGCACGGGCGAGCCCGCAAGCCGGGGAATGGGGGTCGGGGGTCAGGGATCGGGGGTCAGGGGTCGGGGGCGAGGGGACGGGACCGGGCCGGCGACCGACCGGCCTTGGCGGCAGGGGCAGTGATCAAGGGCTGCGGCGGCAACCAGCGACCGGGACAACGGCGGCGTCGGTGGCCGCCGCCTCTGAGGCCGAGCCTTACACCGCCGCTGCCCCTGTCGCTGCCGCAGTCGTTGCCGCTGCAATCCATCCCTCTGCGACACCACCCTTCGAGGCTGTCCCTGGTCTCCTCGCCGTCCCCGACGCCTGCGAGACGCCGGCGCCACACTGCGCCCCGCGACCGCGCTGCCCGAATGACGCTGGCGCTGCCGCTGCCTCGCCTGCGCCCGGTCCCTATCAGGCTGCCGACCGAACCCCCGGTTTCGGGATCGTGTACGCTCGCCGCCATGTCGTTTCGCTCCGTCGCTCTGCTCCAGTCGCATCAGCGGATTCCAGCATTGCACGACTACTACGTGCCCGACCTGGTCGAGCTGTGCGGTCTCGCAGCGATGGTCCGGGACCAGGTGGACGACCTCGCGATCCCGGTCGCGCCCACCGACAGGGCGCCATTGGCCGCCTTCGAGCGTTTCATGGTGCGCCGCCGGCCGGCGCTGGTCGGGATCTCGGTCTTCACCGCGGGCGCCCGGTCGGCGGCCGGCTACGCCGAAATCGCGAGGCGGCATGGCGCCTTCGTCGTACTCGGCGGCTATCACCCGTCGGCGCTTCCGGAGGAGGTGCTGGCCGACCCGAACGTCGACGCGGTCGTCCGCGGCCAGGGCGAGCTGACCTTCGCCGAGCTGGTGGGTCGCGGCTCACCGGTGGGCGTGGCCGGGGTTTCCTACCGCGACAACGGACGCCTCGTGCACAACCCGGATCGCTTGGCGGCGCCGGCCCTCGACGATCTGCCGCTGCCGCTGCGCGAGCTCAGACCGGAGCGCTTCGGCCGCACTGGGCTCGACTACCACACGGACACCGTCTACGGCTCGCGCGGCTGCCGGGGTCGCTGCGTCTTCTGCGCCAACCACCTGATCGGCGGCGCCTGGCGCGGGCGCAGCCTCGACCGCGTCATGACCGAGCTCGAGAGCCTCACGCCGCCGCGCCGAGGCAAGTGGAAGTACGTCAAGTTCTGGGACTCGATGTTCCTGGCCGACGCCGAGCGGGTCGCCGAGCTGTGCCGTCGGATCCGCAGCCTCGGTCTTGAGCGGTGGTTTCGCTTCATCGGCGAGACCCGGACCGAGGACGTGGTGCGCGCGGCGCCGATCCTCCGCGACATGCGTGCCGCGGGCTTCGTGCGCATCGGCTGCGGGGTGGAGAGCCCGAGCCGCGAGACCCATCGCACGCTGCGCAAAGGTCTCAACCTGTCCCACGTCGGGCAGGCGGCAGCGCTGCTGCTCGCCGCCAACATCCAGATGACCAAGTTCCTCATCGTCGGCCACGAGGGGGAGACCCAGGAGAACATCCTCGACTACCCCGAGTACGCCCTCGCCGCCGGCGTCGACCGGCACAACACGACGTTCTTCGTCATGACCCCCTATCCGGGCACGGATCTCGCCGCGGACTACCGGGAGCGAGGCCTCGTCGACAGCTCGAACTGGGACCTCTACAACAACTTCGGTGCGGTGGTGACGCCGTCGGGCCTCGACTCGTGGCGGTTGCAGGTGCTGCATGCGGCGGTCTGTCTGCGCTATGGGGTGAGCCGCAGGTTCCTTGAAGACAGGTCGATGGCGAACGCTCTGGAGAAGGCGCTCGAGCCCCTGCTGCTGCTGGTGGCGGTCGGGGTCGCCCGCGGCGACCTGGAGCGCGACGCGATCGCAGCCGGCCTGGTCGACGCGGTCGCCGCGGCCGCCTCCGAGGTGTCTCGCGCGGCGCGGCCGAAGCGGCGTGCCGGCAATCGACTGGGCCGGGTGCTCCACGCCCCGGGGCGACCGCCGGCGGCCATCGGAATGGTCGCCGAGGACGGCCGCGAGCGCCTCGTCATCAGCCCCCTCGACCGCCTGCCGGAGCAGGGGGGACGGCGTCTGCTCCACGTGCCCGCCCTCGAGCTGGTCGAGCTCGCGGGCCGCGTCGACCACCGGCGCACCGCCGCCGACGCCCTCACCCTCGTCCTCTCCCCGACCGCCTTCCGCCTGCGCTGGCTGCCCGGGCTGACCGGCGACCTTCTCGCCGTGCTCCGCACCGCCGCCCGGATCGCTGCGTTCACCCTCTTGCCGCGCCGACGAGGGCGTCGCTGACAGGAGTGGCGCCGCGGCCGGCGTCGAGTACGCCCGCGGCCACCGGCTTCGGGCAGAACGCCGAGCTCGAGAGGAAGACCTGGAGAGCAGCGCAGCGGGCATCGACGGCGCCAGGGATGACGGCGCTCCTCGGCTTCTCCAGAGCTCGAGATCCCGTCTCACAAATCAAGTCTGAAGAATACGTTACTTGATTCCACGATCGATACGGATTACTGTTATGACACGGACGGTGCACGCCACGCAGCGGGCACCGGGTTGGCATTGGCCTCGAGTCACGGCTCACGACACAGGGTCGAGATGGGCGAAGGGGACCATGGCGGAGCGTGTCCTGGTCGTCGGTGGGAACGCCGAGAACCGGCAGGGCGTGATCGCCCGCCTGCGGGGGCTGGCCTACGACCTCGATGTTCGCACCTGCCCGGACCCCGAAGCGGCGCCGGCGATCCTCGCCGACGAGGAGATCGAGCGCCTGCTGGTCACCACGCCGGGTCCCGATCTCGACCTCGTCGGTCTGCTGCACACGAGCTTCGAGCTGTGGCCGCGGCTCGACGTCCTGGTCGTCGTCCCCGCCCTTCCGACCGTCCCCTGGGAGGCCTTCGGACTTCGTCGGGTGCGCTATGCGGAGCTCGACGGCGCCAGCGAGGCGAGCCGTCTCGCCTTCGTCGAAC
>CAZKKP010000249.1:0-1296 GCA_964553295.1 uncultured Thermoanaerobaculia bacterium
GGACTGCTGCCCATGGCGGGCGCCGACGGCGCCGAGCCCGGTCAGGAGCCGGCGCACGACTGGCTGGTCCTGACCCGTTCCGGCTCGGTGGCGGCCGCCTTCAACCGGGCGGTGCGCGACCTCGAGCCGGCCGCCGCAGGGCGCCTGTACCACGCCGGAGGCGGCTGGGCATGGCTCGCGGTTGGCCAGACCTCCCAGCCCGCCCGGGTCTGGCGGCGCGGACCGTGGCTGCTCGCGGCGGTGGCGCCGACCCCCTCGCCTTCGGTGTGGGTGGTCAAGGGTGCGGTGGCGACCCTGTGGGCCCTGCTCGGGCTGATGGTGGCCCGGTTGCCGAGGATCCGGCGCGACGACCTGGAGACCTTCGGCGGCCGTCTGCGGCTGCTGGTCGGCGCGGCGGTGGTGCTGCCCCTCGTCATCCTGACCGTGTTTCTCCACCTACGCTTGCAGCAGGAGGAGCGGCGGTTGGAGCGGGCGTTCGCGCTCGAAGGGCTGCGCTCGGCCGCCTACACTGCGGTGCACCTGGCCGCCGGTGTGCCCCTGGATGACGAGCTGGCGCGCTGGATTGCCCTGGGTTGGGGGGGCGAGGTGGCGCTGTTCGACGGCGCTGACCTGGTGGCGGTGTCGCGCCCCGATCTGATGGTCGCCGGCACCGTGCCGGAGCTGCCGCTGGCCGCCGCCTACCCGTCGTTCCTCCTCGGACGGAACGAGCCGACGGTGGTCCGGACGGCGCGTCGACTGGTCGTGACCGGACCGATCGAGCTCGAGGGCCGCCGCCTGCTGCTGCAGCTCTCCCGGCTGGACCCGGTGGAGGCGCGCCAGGGTCCGGGCGCGGTCGACTGGTTGCTCACCGGCGCCCTGCTTGCGGCGTTGCTGGTGCTCGTCGCAACCGGCCGGGTCGAGGAGCGGCTCAGCCTGTCGCTGCGCAACCTGGTCGAGCTGGCCGACCGCCTGCGCAACGACCAGCCCATCGGCGAGGTCAGCCCCCCGCCGGAGCGGGACCTCGCCGCAGTGCTCGACGCGGTGCACCGGATGCACCGGGAGGTGCGTGAGCGCGAGCTCAGCCTGCGCTCCCAGGAGGAGCTGCTGCGGGTCGCCCTGTCGACCCTGCAGCCGGCGGTGATGGTGATCGACGCTGCGGGCGGCGTGCGCTTTGCCAATCCCGCCGCCGAAGCGCTGCTGGCCGACCGCCGTCTCCAGGTGATGGCGGTGGTGTCACGGCTGGCGTCCTCGGCGTCGGCGTCCGCCGGCGGTGGCGCGGAGACGGTGCGGCCCCTGCCGGGGGACGACCTCACCTGG
>CAZKKP010000249.1:1306-6149 GCA_964553295.1 uncultured Thermoanaerobaculia bacterium
TGGCGGCCGCGCCCCTGCCGGACGGCGGACGCGGCTTCGTGGCGGTGGTCGACGACGTGACCGAGGTGGTGCAGGCCGACCGGCTCCGGCAGCTCGCGCGGCTGGCGCGGATCGTCGCCCACGAGGTCAAGAACCCGCTGACCCCGATCCGCCTGTGGGTCCAGGAGCTCGAGGAGGCGCTCAGGGCCGGCTCGCCGGACCTGCCCGGGCTGTTGGACGAGGCCTGCCGCGAGATCGGGGTACAGATCGCGCGGCTCCAGGAGACCGCGAGCTCGTTCTCCAACCTCGTGGCCCTCGAGCGGTGGGCGCCCGAGGACGTCGACCTCGGCGCGCTCGCCGACGAGGCGGCGCGGGCGATCGCGGTGGTGCGGCGGCGCGGCGTGCGGCTCTCGGTCGAGGTCGAGCGGCCGGGTATCACCGTGACCGCCGACCGGCAGTGGCTGCGGCGGGCCCTCGACAACCTGGTCAAGAACAGCGTCGACGCACTCGCCGGCGAAGCGGGCGAGATCGCGGTCCGGGTCCGGGTGGTCGACCAGCAGCGGGCGCTGATCGAGGTCGAGGACTCGGCGGGTGGGGTGCCCGAGGAGCAGCTCGACGAGCTGTTCTCGCCGCACTTCTCGACCACCTCGGCGGGCAGCGGGCTCGGTCTCGCCCTGGTTCGCCAGGTGGCGGTGCGCTGCCAGGGTGCGGCTTCGGCGGGTCTCGGCGAGCGCGGTTTGGTGGTGCGCCTCGAGCTGCCTCTCGCCAGGAGCGTGTAGACGCCGCCTGCCGGCCGCCCCCGCTCGTCGCCTTCTCGGCCGGCGCGCCCTGGGGTACGATGCCCGGCATGAAGGTGCCGCCTGTCGTGCTGCTCGGGCTGGCGCTGGCCGCAGCGGCCTGTGGCGGAGGGCGGCCGACGGTCGAGCGGATCCTGCCGCCGCCGCTGCCCCGGACCTCCGCGGTGTGGCTCGGCGCCGAGGGCCTGGACGCCGCGACGGCCGTCCGACTGCAGCAGGTCGGGGTCGACCAGCTGGTGGTGCACCGTGGCGAGATCATCCTGCAGGGTGCGACGCCCGTGCTCCGGCTCGTGCCGGCGCCGGATGTGGAGGGCCCGGTCCCGGTCGCCGTGGCGCTCCGCCTGCGCACCGGCGCCGGACCGGTGAGCGGCGACCCGGCGGCCGCGCTGTGGAAGGTGCTGGAAGGCGAGCTGGGGCGGATGCCGCCCGCGGCCCTGATCCTCGACCTGCCCGAGCTGCCGGAGGGCATCGCGGACCTGGTCGAGGCCCTGGCCGGGGAGGCCCTGGTCCCGGTGGTCCCGGTGCTGTCCGTCAGCCAGCTCGGCAGCTCGCCGGCGCAGCGCCTGGTGCAGCTGGTCGAGAGCTGCATCGTGCCGGTCGCAGGCAGCCCCGGGGGTTGGCTGCGCGGAGTCGACGAGCGGCAGGGGGAGGCGCTGCAGGACCGTCTCGCGGCCATCAGGTCGAGCGGGGTCCGCGTCCGGGCAGGGATCGCGCTGCACGGCCGATCGCTGCCCGAGCTCGGGTCGTGGGGGGAGGACCTCGGTCCCCTGACCGAGCGGGGGGTGGCCGAGGTGAGCACGAGCTCGGTGCTGGACCGGACCTTCCTGCTGTCGCAGCCGCTCACCTGGAGCGGACGGAGCTGGCCGGCCGGGGACTCGATCGCTCTCGGCTGGGTCGACGCGGTGCGACTCCACCGGGCCCTGTCCGAGGCCGGACGCCTGGTGATGCCGGAGCTTGGGGGATGGGACCTGGTCTGGTTGCCGCCTGCCGCGGAAGGCCTTGGCATCGGCCGCGAGGCGCTGCTTGGCTACCTTGCCGGACGCGGTCCCGGGCCCGAGGTCGCCCTCGAGGTCGAGCGCTCCGGGCGCGTCCTGCGCGTCGCCCTGGTCAATCGCGGGCCGTTCGCCTCGGCGGTGTCCGGCGTCGGCACCTGGGTCGAGGTGTCGATCGCCGGCGGCGCGCTGGTCGCCGAGAGCCGGGGCGACTTCGACCGGATCTCGCTGGGAACGGCGCGGGACGGGCGATGGCAGCCGCTGGAGGCGGGGCGGATCGACGCGGTGCGCTTCTTCGAAACCCACCTCGGACCGCGCGAGCGAGTCGTCTCGGGGCCGATCCGCCTGCCGGCGACAGACGCCCGCGCCGCCGTCAGATGGCGCGTGCTGCTGTCCGACGGCGCCGAGCTCACCGGCGAGGCGCGCTCCCCACGCTGAGCCCTTCGATCAGGCACGCTCGGCGGCGAAGGCGCGGATCGGGCGGCCCTGGTCGAGGTACTTGCGCTCAAACCCGGTGAGGGGGAGCCCGGCGAAGGCCGCCTCCGGGTCGAGCCTCACGAGTTCAGAGCAGCCGGAGAGGACCTCGTCGACGATCTCGCCATAGGCCGGATGGTCGGTCTTGACGAGGAGCCGTCCGCCGGGCTCGAGCACCCGGGCGATGGCGGCCACCGTCTCCGGTCGGAAGAAGCGCCGCTTGTGATGGCGCTTCTTCGGCCACGGGTCCGGGAAGAGCACGTACAGCGCGCGCAGGCTCGCCGGGGCGAGCAGTCTCTCGAGCAGGTCCTCGGCGGTGGTGCGCAGCAGGCGGACGTTGTGCAGGCCACGCCGGGCGACCCGCTCGCACACCAGCCGGTGGTACTTCGCCGCCCGTTCCACCGCCAGGAGGTCGAACTCTGGCCGCTCGGCCGCGAGGTCGAGCAGGAATCGACCCTTGCCCGAGCCGACCTCGACCGCTACCGGCGCCGACCGGCCGAAGAGCTGCCGCCACTCGAGGGGGATGGCGACGGCGTTGAGGTCGACGTCGATCACGGGTCGGCGAGGCCGAGCTCGACCATCCGGATGCCGAGCTCAGCGGCGAGCTGGAGCACCCGCTCGTCACGGTAGAGCTCGCCGAAGTACACGGTGCGGATGCCGGCGTTGGCAATCAGCTTGAAGCAGTTGAAGCACGGCGAGGCGGTGACGTAGATCTCGGCGCCGTCGAGCGCGGTGCCGTTGCGGGCGGCCTGGACGATGGCGTTCGCCTCGGCGTGCACGGTCCGCACGCAGTGGTCGTTTTCCATCAGGCAGCCGACGTCGTCGCAGTGCGATGCGCCGCGGATCGAGCCGTTGTAGCCGGTCGACAGGATCGCCTTGTCACGCACGATGACCGCGCCGACGTGCTTGCGCGGGCAGGTCGAGCGGGTCGCGGCCTCCAGCGCGAGGTTCATGAAGTAGCGGTCCCAGGAGACGCGGCTCATCGGGCTCGGACGACGGCGCCGTCGACCGCCGCGTCAGGCCAGCTCGGCCGCGGGGAAGAAGAAGGCGACCTCGACGGCGGCGTTCTCGGGCGAGTCGGAGCCGTGGATGGCGTTGCGCTCGATGGACTCCCCGTAGAGCTTGCGAATCGTCCCGTCGGCGGCGTTGGCCGGGTTGGTGGCGCCCATCACCTCGCGCAGGGTGGTCACCGCGTCGTCGCGCTCCAGGCAGAGCGGCCACACCGGCCCGGACGTCATGTAGGCCACCAGATCGTTGTAAAACGGTCGCTCCCGGTGGACGGCATAGAAGGCCCGGGCCTGCTCGGTGGTCAGCCGCATCATGCGGCCGGCGAGAATGCGGAAGCCCTCCCGCTCGAGGTGGGCGACGATCCTGCCGGTGTTGCCGTTGGCCACGGCGTCGGGCTTGACGATGGTCAGCGTCCGCTGCGTCATGGGTCCTCCCTGCCGAGCTCAGGGGCTCGGGGCCGCGGAACTATACACGATCGGGAGGAGGCTCGATAGGGACGGGAGGTGGCGGCCCGATGCGCTGGGCGAATCGGACGAGTTCGGGACTGTCCGAGGCATAATCTGCGGGCTGTCGAGGGAAGGGGCCGCGATGCTGGTTCTTGGCGGGGACATCGGGGGGACGAACACGCGGCTGGGGCTCTTTGAGATCCGCGGCGAGCAGCTGCGGCTGGTCGTCGAGCGGAGGTTTCCCAGCGCCGACCACGACGGTCTCGAGACGGTCGTCGAGGCCTTCCTGGGGGAGTTGGGCGACAGCGGTCGAATCTCCCGGGCCGGCTTCGGCCTGGCGGGCCCGGTGACCGGACGCCGGATGCGGACCACCAACTTGCCCTGGACGGTGGACGCCGCCGAGCACGAGCGGCGTTTCGGCTTCGAACGGGTGGCGCTGCTCAACGACCTCGAGGCGACCGCCTGGGGAATCGGCGAGCTGGCGCCGGAGCACCTGCCCTTCCTCGCCCAGGGCGCCGCCGGGGCCGCCGGCAACGTGGCCGTCATCGCACCGGGGACCGGGCTCGGCGAGGCCGGGATGCTGTGGGACGGCGCGAGCTACCGGCCCTGGGGGTCGGAGGGCGGCCACGCCAGCCTGGCGCCGGTAGACGACGAGCAGGTGGCGCTCCTCGCCTTCCTGCGCCGCGAGCACACCCACGTGTGCTGGGAAATGGTGGTCTCGGGGCCGGGGCTGCTGCGGATCCTCCGTTTCGTGCTCGACGACGAGGGCCTGCCGATGCCGAGCTGGCTCGAGGCCGCGGACGACCCCGCGGCGGCGATCACCGGGCGGGCCCTCGCCGGCGGCGACCGCCTCGCCGAGCGGGCGCTGGGCCTGTTCGTACGTCTGTACGGCGCCGAGGCCGGCAACCTGGCGCTCAAGGTGATGGCCACCGGCGGCGTCTACCTCGGCGGCGGCATCACACCCAGGATCCTGCCCGCCCTGGAGCGCTTCGGATTCCTCGAGGCCTTGCGGGCCAAGGGCCGGATGCGGCCGCTGCTCGAGGCGATGCCGGTGCGCGCCGTCCTCGACGACCGGGCCGCCCTGTACGGCGCCGCGCGGTGCGCCGCGAGGTCCTGAGCGGCCCGCGGAAGGCCGCGTCGGTCGTCT
>CAZKKP010000250.1:0-6134 GCA_964553295.1 uncultured Thermoanaerobaculia bacterium
CGGGCCGACCGCAGCGAGGGCCTCGGCGACGCAGGCCGGGGTCAGGGCCCACAGCCCGACGTCGAACCAGACGTGCGGGTCGTGCAGGCCGGGGGCGTCGTCGGCCTCGAGCAGCCGTTGGGCCGGGAGACACTCGGCGACCGCCACCGTCGGCGTGCCCCGCTCCCCCATCCCCTCGAGCAGATCGGCCATCTTGCCCTCGAGGTGGAGGCCGTTGTAGAAGATCGCCGCGGCGCCGGCCATTGTCCGTACGTCACCGGCGGAGGACTTGTACAGGTGCGGGTCGACGCCGGGCCCCATGAGCGCGTGCACGGTCACGTCGTCGCCCGCGACCTGGCGCACCAGGTCGGCGACGATGGTCGTCGTCGCGACGACCTCGGGACGACGGTCGCCTGCCGGCGATCCCTCCGGACGGTCGCCACAGCCGGCAAGCAGAGTCAGCAACAGGGGCAGGAGCAGGACCACTCGGGTCATTGATTACCTCCGTCATGGGTTCGGGGACCATGGTCGGCGGCCGGAATGGGGGCGCCGTGCGGGTCGGTCGTCGGGTGGCCGAGAACCTCGGCGATCCGCCCCTCGACGCGCGCCGAGATCGCGTGCTCGAGCCTCTCGGCCTCGTCGTGCACCTCGTCCTCGGAGAAGCCGAGGACCTGCACCAGGAAGGTCTCCAGCAGCCGGTGATGGCGCACCGTCTCGAGCGCGGCGCGGCGGCCGCGGCAGGTCAGGGACACTCCCCGGTAGGGCCGGTGCTCGACCAGGCCGAGCTCGGCGAGACGGCGCACCATGCCCGTGACCGAGGGCGGCCGCACCCCGAGCCGGTCGGCCAGCTCGACAGTGCTGACCGTGCCGTCGCCACCTCCCAGGCTGAGGATCTGCTTCAGGTAGTCCTCTTGCGCCTGTGACAGCCCCGGCTGGAAAGAATCACCATGGATCACGAGCGCAATATTAGGCTCGCCTAATTTCACTGTCAAGCCCCTCGTCCTGCCGGTTACGGTCTGCGTGGTTGCGGAGCCCGAGCCGGTTGCCGCGACCTGGCGTCGTGAGGCGTCGCCGCCGGGGCGGTCGAGGTGAGGGCTCGCGCACGAACACGTCGGGCGGAGTCGCGCCCAACTGTGCCACAGATTTGGTGTGCCCGATCGAGCGAAACCGGCGGCGTAGCCTCGCCTGCGTTGCGGATTACGCGAGTGAGGGCGGGCCGAAGATGTGGTGCAGATGGGATGCGAGATGCTCGACTTGTTCTTGCGGGAGCCCTTAGGATGGGGCGGTGCGGATCCGGGCTTTCGACGTCGCCGGCGTGGTGGCGGTGGTGCTGTTCGCGCTCGCCGCCGGCCGCGACCTCGAGCAGATGGGCTGGTCGAGCCGCGAGCTCCGACCGGGCGACGCCGCCGCACCCGGACGACTGGCCGCCGGCACGGCCTGGTACGGCGTCTACGCCGGCGGTGACAAGGCCGGCTGGCTCCGGGTCGAGCGTCGCCCCACCTCGGACGGGCTGACGACCCGCACCTCGGCCGAGGTCGAGCTCGAGATGCTCGGCACGACGCAACTCTTCCGCGCCCTGGCGGTGTCCGAGGTCGACGACCGGCTCGAGCTGGAGCGCTTCACGCTCGAGCTCGACAGCGACCTGCTCTCGCTCGAGGCGAGCGGCCGCCGGGTCGGGCCGGAGCTCGAGCTCGAGGTCCGGATCGCCGGCGTCGAGCAGCGGATGGCCATCCCGGTGAAGGCGCCGGCGGTCTCCGACAGCCTCGGAGCGCGGCTGCTCGCCTCCCGGCCGGCGGCCGGCGAGCGCTTCTCGATCGAGGTCTTCGACCCCTTCGGTCTGGCCCCCCGGACGGTCGACGTCCACTACCTCGGCCGGACCACCGTGGTCGCCCTCGACGGCCGCCTGCCCGCCCACCACCTGCGCACGGTCCTCGGCGGGCTGCCCCTGGACGCCTGGGTCGACGACTCCGGGGAGGTGCTCCGGCAGGAGCTGCCCTTCGGCCTCGTAGTGGTGCGGGAAACCGAGGCCGAGGCGATCTCGCGCGAGTCGGTGGAGCCGCCCCGGTGAGCGTGCCGGTGCTCGCCGTCGCCGGAGTGGTCAAACGCTACGGCGCCTTCACCGCGGTCGACCGGGTCTCCTTCGCGGTCGCCGACGGTGAGGTGCTCGGGCTGCTCGGGCCCAACGGCGCCGGCAAGACCACCACCATGCGCATGATCTCCGGGCTCATCCGGCCGACCGAGGGAACGATCACCATCGCCGGTCACGACCTCGGCCGCGACCCGTTGCCGGCCAAGGCGGTCACCGCCTTCATCCCCGACCGTCCCCACCTCTATGACAAGCTCACGGGCTTCGAGCAGCTGATGTTCGTCGCTGGTCTGTACCGCATGCAGCGACGGCCTGCTGCGGCCCGTGCGGCGGAGCTGCTCGAGCTTCTGGGTCTGGCCGACTGGGCCGACGCCCTGGTCGAGACCTACTCCCACGGCATGAAGCAGCGCCTGGTCTTCGCCGCGGCCCTGCTGCCCGAGCCGCAGCTGCTCGTGGTCGACGAGCCGATGGTCGGGCTGGACCCGCGCGGCGCCCGGCTGGTGCGCGGCCTGCTGCGCGAGCTGTGCGGGTCGCGCCGGCTGGCGGTGCTGCTGTCGACCCACACCCTCGACGTCGCCGAGGAGGTCTGCGACCGCATCGCCATCCTGCACCGCGGTCGGCTGGTGGCGGTCGGCGGCATGGAGGCGCTGCGGCAGGAGGCCGACCGCCCGGGCAGCCGCCTCGAGGAGGTCTTCCTGGCGCTCACCGAGGAGCGGCCCTGATGCTCGGCCACCTGCTCCGCTTCCGGCTGCGGCGCTGGCACAACCCGCTCGCCCGCCGACGGCGCAGCCGACTGCGGGCCGCCGCGGTGGCGCTGCTCGCGGTGGCGTTGCTCGCGGGGGTGACGGCGGCCTCCTGGTGGTTCTTCGAGCGCTGCCTCGAGCTCGAGCCGATCGGCCTGCTGATCGTCCGCCGCAGCCTCGGCATGGTGCTCCTGGTGGTGTTCTCGCTGCTCGCCTTCTCCAGCCTGGTGGCCTCCTTCGGGACCTTCTTCCTGGCCGACGACCTGCCCGAGCTGGTGACCCGGCCGGTACCGCCGGAGACCCTGTTCAGCGCCCGGTTCGTCGACACCGCCCTGGCGGCGGGCTGGATGGTGGTCCCGGCGTCGCTGCCGATCCTGCTCGTCGCCGGCCGGGTGCTCGACGCCGGCGACGGCTACCGGTCGGCGGTGGCGGTGGTGACCGGCTCGCTGCTGGTGCTCGCCACCAGCTGCGGGATCATCGCCGCACTCCTGGTCACCTCGGTGCTGTCGGCCCGCAGCGCCCGCCACGTCATGGTGCTCGCCGGCTCGGCGCTGCTCGGCGCCCTGCTGCTGCTGCTGCGCAGTCTCCGGCCGGAGCAACTGCTGCGCGGCGACGACCAGGCGCCCCTGCTCGAGGCCCTCGCCGCGCTCCAGGGCCTCGAGCCGGCCTGGCTGCCCACCGCCTGGGCGCTCGACGCGCTGTGGACCCACCTCGGCCCCGGGGCCCGCCTGGGGACCCATCCCCTCACCCTGCTGGCGAGCGCCGCCGCGGCCTCGTTCTTCGCCGCCGGCTGGCTGCACCGCGCACTGTATCCGCGAGCCTTCTCGCGCGCCCAGGAAGGCCTCCACCACCGCGGCCAGACCAGCGGGCAGCGGCGGCCCCTCGAGACCCTGGTCGCGCTCGCCCGCCACGGTCGCGAGCGCCTCCGGCCCCAGCCGGCGATTCGCCGCAAGGACCGCCGCGAGCTCGTCCGCGACACCGCCCAGTGGTCGCAAGGGCTCGTGCTGGTCGCCATCGTCGCCCTTTATGTGCTCAACTTTCGCTACATCCAGGCGGTCAGCGGCAGCGGCCTGGCGCCGGTCGTGGTGCTCCACTTCCTCAACCTCGCCCTGGCCGGGTTCGTGGCGCTGGCGATCACCGCCCGCTTCGCCTTCCCGGCGATCTCGCTCGAGGGCCGGGCGCTGTGGCTCATCCGATCGTCACCGGTGACCGCGCGCGAGCTGGTCGAGGCCAAGGCCCGCAGCTGGCGGGCGCCTCTGGCCGCCTTCGCCGCCGGTCTGACCGCCGTCACCGAGGTGTTCCTGCGCGCCGAGCCGCTCCTGGTCGCCATCGCGGCAGTGGTCGCCGGCTGGCTCGCCTGGTGCCTGGTGTCGCTCGCGGTCGGCCTCGGCGCCCGCTTCCCGCGCTTCGACCTCGCCAACCCTGTGGAGGTCGCGACCGGTCTCGGCGGGCTGACCTTCATGCTCGTCGGCGCCCTCCTACTGGTGGTCGTGGTGCTCGCCTCGGTGCCTGGGACCCTGGCGCTGCTCGCGGTCGTCACACGAGGGCGCACCCTGCCGGTGTCCTGGCTCGCCACAGCCGTCGCCGGCCTCGCCGTCGTCGCCGCTGCACCGGCCGTGGCGGGCCGAGCGGCCCTCGCGGCCGGGGCCCGCTTCCTCGACGAGGGCGAGCCGGACGAGAGCTGACCCGGCGGGGTATCATGCCGCTGGAGGAACCCATGTGCGACCACGAGCTGGTGATGCGCGCCTGCCGGCCGATCCCGCCCGGGACGCCGGCCCTCGGCGGCCACGACCTCGAGCACCTGCTGCACCATGCCGAGGGCTGGACGGCGGTCGACGGCCGGATCGACAAGACCTTCCAGCTCCCCGACCACTACCAGGTCATGGCCTTCGTCAACGCCATCGCCTGGATCTCGCACCGCGAGGACCACCACCCGGAGCTCGTGGTCGGCTACGACACGGTCACCGTCCGCTACTCGACCCACACTGTGGGCGGTCTGTCCGAGAACGACTTCATCTGCGCGGCGAAGGTCGACCACCTGCTCGGGGACTGAAGCCGGCAAGGGGCCCGGCCGACCGCCCCCTGCCCGTAGCGTCCCGGCGACCGCACAGGCTATAGTCTCCGGCCAACGGAGGTGTCCATGCGCGCCGTCATCACCGGCACCGGAATGTACGTCCCGCCCCTGGTCGTCGACAACCACACCCTGGGCCGGATCATGGACACCACCGACGAGTGGATCCGGGTACGCACCGGCATCGAGGAGCGACGCTTCGCCGAGGCCGGCATCTCTTCGAGTCAGATCGCGCTGCCGGCGGCGCGCCAGGCGATCGCCGAGGCCGGCCTGGAGCCGTCGGACATCGACTACCTGATCTTCGCCACCATGACCCCGGACTACTACTTCCCGGGATCGGCGCCGTTCCTCCAGCGGGAGCTCGGCCTGCGCCACATCCCCTGCCTCGACATCCGCCAGCAGTGCGCCGGCTTCGTCTACGCCCTGCAGCTCGCCGACGCCCTCGTGCGCTCCGGTCAGCATCGGCGGGTGCTGGTGGTCGGCGCCGAGGTCCACACCTCGCTGCAGCCGTGGAGCGAGCACAGCTGGCAGGTCCTGCTCGGGCTCGAGCCGGGGCCGGTGTCCGCAGCCGACTGGCAGCGCAACACCGACACCCGCGACCGCACCGTGCTCTTCGGCGACGGCGCCGGCGCCGTGGTGATCGAGGCGACCGACGAGGACCGCGGCATCCTCGACAGCGTGCTGCACACCAACGGCTCGGAGGCCGAGCGGCTCTGGACCAGGGCCGGCGGCAGCGCGTTCCGGCCCTACTTCCAGCCCGCGATGTGGGACTCCGGCGACGTCACGCCGGTGGTCGAAGGGCGCAAGGTGTACGCCCTGGCCGTCCAGTTCATGCCCCAGGTCGCCCTCGAGGCGCTGGGGCGCCACGGGCTCGGCCTCGACGACCTCGACCTGCTGATCATGCACCAGGCCAACCTGCGCATCAACGAGGGCGTCCAGAAGCGGCTCGGCCTGCCCGACGAGAAGGTCTTCAACAACATCCAGCGCTACGGCAACACCACCGCGGCGACCATCCCCATGGCCCTGCACGAGGCCCGCCAGCAGGGACGGGTCAGACCGGGCGACCTGGTCGCCTTCGTCGGACTCGGCTCCGGCCTCAACTGGGGCGCCGTCCTCTACCGCGCCTGAGCCACCCCGTTTCACCACAGCGCGGGCCGACCCGCAAGCCGGCCGCCGGACTCTTCACCACAGAGACACAGAGGCACAGAGGGGGCCAGCCGCAACCCAAACGCAAGGATGAACCACAGAGGCACAG
>CAZKKP010000251.1:0-6130 GCA_964553295.1 uncultured Thermoanaerobaculia bacterium
GGTCGGCGGCGGCGGCCGGGTGGGCAGTGGCGGCGCGGTCGGCTGTGGCGTCACGGGCCGTGGGGTCGGGGTGGGCGGCACGCCGAAGGCGAAGGGGTTGCGGCCGCTGCCCGCAGTCCGGTCGTCGGCGTGCTCGACCACCGCGATCAGCTCCGGCAGGTGGTTCGGCTCGTAGGTGAAGGGGCCACCACTGCTGCCGCCGCCGCCGATGCCGCCCCGGCCCACCAGCCGCACCGCCGCCACCGCGGCGACCACGACCAGGATCCCGACCAGCACCGTCAGGCGGGTGCGTTCAGCCTGCGAGGTCGCCATCGCCCGCCTCCACGGCCACGGCGCCGATGCCGCCGGTCAAACGTTGGATCTGCTCGGCCGTCGCCTCGCCGAGCACGGTCGAGATCCGAATCGCGATCGAGAGCTGTCGGGTCATGCTGTCGGACTCGCCGGAGAAGGCGATCGAGTCCACCACCAGGAACTCCGGGCTGGCCTGCAGCCGCCCCAGGAGCTGGCGGATCTGCGGGTACTCACCCTCCACCGCGAAGGTGACCGCGAACCGCGTCTGGGCCAGGCTGCGCTCCTCCTTGGCGCTGTAGGCGAAGGCCTTCGGCCGCAGGCCCGCCTCGCGGGCGGCGTCACCGACCTCGCGCATGATCGCGGTCAGCCGCACGTCGAGACTGCGGAAGACCTCGTCGTTCAGGCGGGACAGCTCGCGCTCGGCGTTCGCCACCGCCTCGCGCTCGCCGGCGACCGTCGCCCGAACCCTCTCCAGGCGCTCGATCTCCGCCTCCAGAGTCGCCCGACGCTGGGTGATCTGCGCCGCGCGACCCACCGACTCCGAGGTCTGCCAGAGGTACAGGGCGGCCGTGAGGCCGGCCAGCAGGACCGCCGGCAGCCACACCGCCACCATCCGACGCCAGGGCAGCCAGGCCGGGTTCACGGCCGCACCTCGGCAGGGAAGTAGACGACGGTCAGCGACAGCTCGTAGCCCGCCGACTCCGAGCGCTCGGGCATGGTCTCCGAGCGCGGTGTCGGCTCGGCGAAGCGCGGATCGGTGATCAGGTTGTCGAGCAGCTCGAGCAGCGCCTCCCGGCTGCGGCAGACGGCCTCGATCGCCAGCTGCACCCGGTCGGCCTCGACCTTGGGCGCCACCTTGACCAGCCGGACGTCGTAGGGCAGCACCTCCTCGAGGTCCTGGAGCAGGTCGAGCCAGGAGAACCGATGCTCGCGGAGCACCGCGTTGGTCGCCTCGACTCGGGCCGCCAGTGACCGCCAGGGCACCCGCTCCAGACCAACGGCCGCCGCTCGGACCTCGCGGTCGAGCGCCTCGTGTGCGGCCTCCAGCTCAGCGATCGCCACGATCTGCTCGGCCATGGTCCGGTTGCTCGCCAGATGGGACGCCAGGAGCAGGCCACCCGCGACCACGGTGACCACCACCGCGGCGACGGTGGCGATCCACACCGGTCGGGTGTTGAGGAAGGGCCGCGCGGCGAGGTTCGGCGCCATCACCGGAGACCCCCTCGGAGCAGGCGCCAGGCGGGCTCGAGACGGGCCCCGCCGATGCCGGCGACGCCGGACACCGACACGGCCGGCATGGTGAGCCCCCGCTCGAGGCGCACCCCGGGCTGCCGTCGCCACCAGCCCTCCAGCGCGGCTGCGACCTCGCCGGCGACGGCGACGACCTCGACCGCGATCTCGCCGGCGACCTCGAGCCGCTCACGCACGAAACGCAGCACCAGCGACATCTCCCGCTCGAGGTCCGCGAGGAGGGCCTCGGGCCCGGCGAGCTGCTTGGTGCGCAGCAGGCGCGGCCGCCCGTCGACCACCAGGATCAGCGCGAGCGAACGCTCCTCGTGCTGGACATGAAGCCTCGGCCCCGGGCTGTCGCCGCCGAGCCCTGATGCGAGCACCGCCGGACCGATGAAGCCCGGCTCCATGCCGGCGGCGGCGAAGGCGCGCTCCAGACCTGCGATCGCTCTCTCCAGTCCGGCCAACGTCAAGACCGGACGGCGGTCGCCGGCGCCGGCCATGGGCAGCGCCGACAGGCGCAGCTCGACCGGGTTGATCGGCAGCAGCTTCTTCAACCGCCAGCGGACGACGTCGCCGAGCTCGGAGGCCCGACGGGGCAGGTGGTCGAACTCGAGCAGGTGGCTGCGCAGCCACCCGGTCGGGAGCACGACCGCCACCCGCCTGGCGCCGCCGACCCGTGCGCGCAGCTCGGCCAGCACCGGCGCCAGGCGATCGCCGTCGACGCCCTGCAGGCCGACCGGTCCCGGCTCGAGCACCCCGCCGGGGAGCTGGGCCGCGGCGGCGACGAGCTCGTCCTTGCGGCCACGGCACAGCACCGCCGCGAGGCGGTGGTCGAGCACCCAGGCCGTGGCCGGCGGGGGGCTGGTGAGCAGCTGACGGAGTGTCATTCGACGAAGGTCACCTTGTTGATGTCGTGCAGCGAGGTCTCGCCCGCGAATACCTTCTGCAGCGCCGACTCGCGCAGGAAGCGCATCCCCTCGGCCTTGGCGGCGCGCTTGATCTCGGCCGCCGAACGCCGGTCGAGGATCAGCTGCCGTATGTTATCCGAGAGATTGAGCAGCTCGGCGATCGCGAGCCGCCCCCGGTAGCCGGTGCCGCTGCAGTCGATGCAGCCGGCGCCCTCGTAAAAAGTGAAGCTGAGGTACTGGTCGGGCTCGAGCCCGGAGTCCTCGAGCAGCCGCGGCGACACTACCGCCGGCCGCTTGCAGTGCGGGCAGATGCGGCGCACCAACCGCTGGGCGAGGACGCAGTTGAGGGCCGACACGAAGTTGTACAGGTCGACGTTCATGTTGAGGAAGCGGCCGATCACGTCGACCACGTTGTTGGCATGCACTGTGGTGAACACGAGGTGGCCGGTGAGCGCCGACTGAACCGCGATCTGTGCCGTCTCCTCGTCACGGATCTCGCCGACCATCACCTTGTCGGGGTCATGACGCAGGATCGACCGCAGGCCCCTGGCGAACGTCAGACCCTTCTTCTCGTTGACCGGAATCTGGGTGATCCCCTTGAGCTGGTACTCCACCGGGTCCTCGATGGTGACGATCTTGTCCTCGGAGGACTGGATCTCCGACAGGCAGGCGTACAGCGTCGTGGTCTTCCCCGAGCCGGTCGGGCCGGTCACCAGGACCATCCCGTAGGGCTCCCGGATGAACTTGCGCAGCTGCCGCTTGGTGTCGTTCTCCAGCCCGAGCACCTCGAGGTTGAGGGTGCGGAACTCGGCGTTGGTCGACTCCTTGTCGAGGATCCGGATGACCGCGTCCTCACCGTGGACGGTGGGCATGATCGAGACCCGGAAGTCGATGGTCCGGCCGGAGAAACGCACCTTGAAGCGGCCGTCCTGGGGGATCCGCTTCTCGGCGATGTCGAGCTCGGACATGACCTTGATGCGGCTGACGATGGTCGAGTGGTGGCGTTTGTCGATGGCCTGCATCGCCTGGTAGAGCACGCCGTCGATGCGGTACTTGACCACCACCTCGCGGTCCTGGGTCTCGATGTGGATGTCCGAGGCGCGGCGCTGGATGGCGTTGAACAGGATCGAGTCGACCAGTCGGATGATCGGCGAGGAGTCGGTGGTGATGCGGTCGATCGACAGCACCTCCTCGCCGTCCTCCGCCTCCTGGACCAGCTGCAGGCTGAAGCCTTCGGTGGCCTCGTCGAGCACCCGCTGGGTCGACTCCGACTTCTCGAGGATCTCGGAGATTCGCGAGCGCGGACCGACCACCAGCTCGAGCGGCCGTGCCAGCGCCAGCTCGAGCTCGTTGACGTGGACCATGTTCGTCGGATCCGCGAGCACCACCGCCAGGGCCTCGCCGAGGCTCGCCTGGGGCAGGAACTGGTAGCGCAGCATCAGCTCGACCGGGATCGCCCGAAACAGGTCGGGGTCGACGTGGAACTCGTCGAGGGGGTCGAAGGGCAGGCCGAGGGCCTCGGCGAGCTCGCGAGCCGCCTCCACGTCCTCGTGGCCGTGCGGCTTCACCGCCTCGTCGAGGATCACCAGGGTCTGCTCGAGGTCCGTTTCCCGTGTCATCGCCTCATCCGATCCGGTTCACCAGGGTCAACAGAGGGTAGTACACCGCGAGCAGCAGCCCGGCCACGACGAAGCCCATGAAGACCAGGATCAGGGGCTCGAACAGCGTCACCATCCGGGACAGGGCGAAGTCGATCTCCTCGTCGAAGAACTCCGAGCTGTGCTCCAGCATCTCCGGCAGCGCTCCGGTCGACTCGCCGACGCGGATCATCGCCAGCGCCAGCTGCGGCGCCTGGCGAGTGTCGGCCAGGGCGTCCGAGAGCGCCCGTCCCTCCTGGACCTGCTGCACGCAGCCGAGAAACAGCTCCGACAGCCAGGCATTCGACACCGAGGTCGCCGCGGTCTGCAGCGCCGGCACCATCGGCGTGCCCGATCCGAGGAGCACCCCGAGGGAGCGGGTGAGCTGGGACATCGCGAACAGGTGGGCGAGCCGGCCGAGCAACGGCAGCCGCAGCCGCAGCCGGTCCGACAGGCGTCGGCCCGCCGGGGTGGCGACCCACAGCCGGTAACCGTAGACGCCGCCGACGACGGCCAGCGCCACGAGGACGAAGTTGTGCTGCATGAACTCGGCGAGGCCGAGCACGATGCGGGTCGGCAAGGGCAGCTCGCTGCCGAACTGCACGTAGAACCCGGCGAAGCTCGGGATGACGTAGGTCATCAGGACGACGACCAGGGCGATCGAGAGCAGCACCAGCATCGCCGGGTAGGTCAAGGCGGAGACGATCTTCTTGCGCGCCGACTCGACCAGCCGCTGGTAGGCGACGAAGCGGGCCAGCACGCGCTCGAGGTCGCCCGAGCGCTCACCGGCCTTCAGCGAGTTCGCGTACAGTCGCGGGAAGACGTCGCCGAGACCGAGGAAGGCATCCGACAGCGCGACCCCGGTGGTCACCTGCTGGTGGACCTTGTCGAGCAGGGCGTGGAAGTGGGGGTTGGTCTGCTGGCGACGCAGCAGGTCGAGGGACTGGGCCAGCGGCAGGCCGGCCTTCAAGAGGGTTCGAAGCTGGGTGTTGAAGAGCAGGAACTCCTGGCTGCCGACCTTCTCGGCGCGCGACAGGAAGGGGATCCGGATCCGCGACCGCGCCGCCTTCAGCTCGAAGACGTGGAAGCCCTCGGTCTCGAGCTCCAGGCGCAAAGCCTGGGGCGACACCGCGACACGGCGCCGCTGGACCACGGCGCCGTCCGGCGCCCCGAGCCGGCAGACGTACTCGGGCACTACAGCGCCCCGACGCGGTCGGCCCGGAGGATCAGCACCAACCCCGAGGTCGCCGTCTCGGAGCTGGCCGCGCCGATCACGACCTCCTGCTCGGCAGACAGGAACATGCTCGTCCTCAGCACCTCTACGACCCGCTGTTGGCCGTCGGCGCCGACGTCGACTCTCTCCAGGCGAAGCCATTGCAGGTGCAGCCGGGACCCCGGGTTGGGGATTCCCCAGGGGGTCTCCTCGGTGATCAGCGCGTTGGCGAGGAAGGAGAGACGGTAGCGGCTGGTCAGCTCGGCCGCCGCGGTCGATCCCATCTCGCCCTCGAAGACCGTGGTGCCGAGACGGCGATAGGACTTGAAGGGGAACATCCGCTGCACGCGCTCGTCGACCGCGACCGCGGGGCTCGAGAACGGGGTCTGCGCGCCGCCCTCGAGCAGCTCGACGCTGATCCGGAAGCCCGCCGGAGCACGGTCGAGCTCGTTGACGACCCGCACCGCTCGGGCGACGACCGCTGCGGTGTCCTGGACGGTGATCCGACCCTTCGCCGGCTGGACCGTCAGGGCGCCGTGCTCCGACAGCAACGGCTGGAGGGCCGCCGACACCTCGGCAGCGGAGGCATGCTTGAGCTGGAAGACGCGGACCACCGTCTGGGGCTCGCCGGCGATCGCCGACGCCGCCAGCAGCAGCAGGGCGACCAGGGCCACGGAGCGGAAGGTCTTCTTCATGGCGTCACAGCTCCAGTGCCGGGTTGACGACGTAGTACACGGCCTGGTCCGAGTACCCGTACTGGTCGGCGAACTCGTAGACCCTCACCCCGGCGCCTCCGACCTCGACCTCGGCCCGGGGCGGCTCGGCCTCGAGGCTCGCACCGACGGCCG
>CAZKKP010000252.1:0-1970 GCA_964553295.1 uncultured Thermoanaerobaculia bacterium
GCACGAGCGGTCGAGCTGCTGCCCCGGGACGCCGGGGCGGCCCGCACCCTGCTCGAGGCCCAGCTCCGCTCGGGCGACCTCGCCGCCGCCGAAGCGACGGCCCTCGGATCGCCGGCCTTCGCCCGGGACGAGCGCTCCCGGGCGGTCGCCGAGGTCGTCGGCGCCCGCGCCCGGCGAGCCCGGGAGCTGCTGGTCGCCGGCCGGCTCGACGAGGTTGAGGCCGAGCTCGCGGTCATGGAACGCCTCTCGGATCGCTCGGCCGAGCTCGACTCGACCCTCGCGCGGGCGGCCGAGATCCGCGAGGCCCACCGCCTCGAGACTCTCGCCCTCCGCCTGCGGGTCGCCGAGGCCTCCCTCGCCGCCGGCGAGCGTGAGGTCGCCCGCGAGCTCGCCCAAGGGATCCTCCGCGAGGCGCCTTCAGGAGGGCCACTGGCGAGGGCGGCCCAGGAGGTGGTCGACCGCGCCGACGGAATCCCGCCGCCCCGACCGACCCCGACCCTCGTCCACCCGCGGGTGCCCGAGGCCGAGCTGGCCGGGCTCAACCGGCTGCTCGCAGCCGGTCGACTGGAGGAGGCCGAGGCGGTGCTCGAGAACCTGCTCCTCCGGCTCGGCGGGGTCGAGGACTGGTGGATCGAGCCCAAGCTCGCCGAGGTGCGCCGGGCGATCCGTCACAACCGCTTCGCCCTCGCCCAGAACCGCGCCGTCGACCTCGCCGAGGCCGGCCGACCGGCCGAGGCCGCCGCCGTGCTCGAGGAGGCCCTCGCCCGCGACCCGGACCACCCCGACGCCGCCACCGCCCGAGCCTTCCTGGATCGACTGAAGACTCGAAGCAGGTGATCCGGCGGCCCTCGCTGCCGCCCCATGCTTGAAGAGATGGAGCTCTCGACCGGCGACCTGCCGAGACGGCGGCGGTGGCCTCGAACCGACCCTTGACATCCAGCGTCGGCGGCAGGAAGGTGTGAGTGAGGAGACCGTCGCAGCACGGCGCTCCGAAGCGTCTCGGAGGTCGCTGGTAACGGGCGGATCTGGAGGTCACCATGGCGGCCAAGATCCTGGTGGTGGACGATGAGCAGGATGTCCGGACCTTTCTGTCGAGCATCCTCGAGCGACAGGGCTACGAGACGAGGACAGCTGGCGACGGAGTGGAGGCGTTCGAGTTCGTCGAGCGCGAACGCCCCGATCTCGTCATCCTCGACCTGCAGATGCCGAACCAGACCGGAACCGAGTTCTTCCGGCGGCTGACCCGGCACCGCGAGGTCGCCGACATCCCGGTGATCATCGTCAGTGGCCTCGCCGGTCGGCACCTTGCGGTGAAGGAGCCGATCGCGGTCTTCGACAAGCCGATCGACCCGGTGGAGTTCATCGCCGCCGTGGAGAAGGCCATCGGACCATCAGCCACGTGATCGCCCGGAGTCGATCTCCGGCCCAACCCCGGGGAAGCTCGGGCTCAGGGCTTGCCTCGAGTCATCGCGTCGTGAATGCTCTTCAGGGTGGCGAGGTCGATCACCTCGAGCCGTGAGGCGATCTCGGCGCGGAGACGTTGTTCGTCGCCGGGACCCTCGTCCTGCTCGAGCGGTGCCAGCCCGAGCACTCGCTTGACGGTCTGCAGGAAGCGATCCGGCTTCACGGGCTTTTCCAGATAGGTCAGCGGCCCGGTCATGGTCTTGTTGGAGAAGATCTCCTCGAAGTCGGCGTGCCCAAGGTCGTCCCTGGCATGGGCCGTGACGATCATGATCGGGATCTTCGCCCAGTCCCGGTTCCGGCGCAGCTCGTACAAGAACCTGATGCCGGACTTCTCGGGCATCACGAGATCGAGCGAGATGAAGTCGGGCCTCCGCTTCCTGACGCACTCGAGGGCCTCACGCCCGTTCGATGCCGTCATCACGTCGAAGCGGATCACGGTCGCCGCGGCGGTCGCGGGGCTGCTCGTCTCCGGCTTCGTCCCCGCGACCTGGCCCGGCACCGGAGGC
>CAZKKP010000252.1:1980-6115 GCA_964553295.1 uncultured Thermoanaerobaculia bacterium
TTCGATGCCGTCATCACGTCGAA
Source organism: uncultured Thermoanaerobaculia bacterium (assembly GCA_964553295.1). Taxonomy (GTDB): domain Bacteria; phylum Acidobacteriota; class Thermoanaerobaculia; order Thermoanaerobaculales; family Sulfomarinibacteraceae; genus CAZKKP01. The sequence goes on from CAZKKP010000252.1 coordinate 2,004, forward strand.
GCCCGCCCGCTCGAGGATGCCGGAGAAGTACAGGAGGACGTCGGGCTCGTCATCGACGATGAGGACCGTCCGTTCGAGGGACGTTGTCATGAGATCTCTCCTTCGCGGGCCTGCCCGCTTTCGTCCGCTGCGGGCCTTGGCAACCGGCTGCGTGGCAGAATCAGCTGGAACGTCGAACCAAACCCCGGCGTCGACTCGATACCGACGCTGCCACCGTGCTCCTGCACGACCTTCTTCGTTTCCAGGAGACCCAACCCCGTCCCCTTCGTGCCCTTTGTCGAGAAGAAGCTCGTGAAGACCTTGCTCTTGATCTCGCAGTCCATGCCGCAGCCGTTGTCCTCGACCTCGAGCTCGAGTCGCCCCTCCAGGTCCCGGGTCCGCACCACCACCCGCCGGTCCTCCCGATCGCTCAGCAGGCAGGCGTCGATCGCGTTCGAGACGAGGTTCGAGAGGGCTTTGTGGATCCCCTCGACGTCCAGGTTGGCGTTCGGAATGTCGGCTTGGAGCTCCGCCTCGATAGTCACACCCTTCTCCCGCGCAGCCTCGCCGAACAGTGCGACGACCTCCTCAGCGATCCGGTTGGGATCGGTCGCCTCGACCTCCGGCACCCGGCCCTTCGCGAAGCTCAGGAACTCCCTGACAAAGGTCGTGATCCGGTCGAAGTTTCGGTCGAGCATCTCCCAACCCTGCTGCAGCTTGTCCCGCCGGTCCTCCTCCAATCCCCAGCGGACCAGGTACAGGCCGCCTTCCAGACCGGTCAGGATGTTCTTGACTCCGTGGGCGAGCCCGGCGACCGTCTGACCGACCGCGGCCAACCTCTCGGCATCCAGCATCTCGCGCTGGAGCTTCTCCATCTCCGTGACGTCGTGGAGGATCTCGATCACGTGCTCGATGGTGGAGTCCTGCTGCACCAGGGGGGCGGTGGTCACCACGTAGTGAGCGGCTTGTCCGTCGGCCCGGTGACCCTCCGAGCGGGCGGTGTGCACCTTGCCGTCCTCGAAGCTGCGCAGCGCCGGACAGCCCGGGCATGGCGTCGACCGCTGCTTGTAGACCTCGTGGCAGACCCCCCCCACTTGCTCGCCAAAGGTCTCTCGCAGCAGTTGGTTCGCACGCTCGATACGGAGTCGGCGGTCGAGCACGGCAACGTAACACGGCACCCGCTCGAACAGGATCTGGTGCTCGAGCTCGAGCTGCTCGCTCGATGTCACGTCGGTGGCCATGATCAGGACGTAAGCGACCTCCGCGGAGCCGGCCTCGTCCTTTGCAACCGGGACCAGGCGGACGACGAAGTGGCCGTGATGCCCGGTCCGGTCGACCCAGTCCTCGCTCGTCGCCCGGCTGCGGCCGTCCAGGAAACACCGGTCGACCGCACATTCCTGGCAGGCTGAACTCCTGCCGAGCAGGATCTCGTAACAGCAGCGTCCTCGCCAGTCTCCAAATGCCTCGCTGAAGCGACGGTTCGCCTTGACGACACGGTGGTCCCGGTCGAGCACTCCGATGACCTGGGGCACCTCGTCGAACAGGTGGGACTGGATCCAGGCGTCGATCATGACACTCCGCCTCGGGCCCGCGCCGCCCTCTCGACCGCGGCCACGAAGCTCTCGGCTTTCGGTGGCTTCTCGACGAACTCGTCGGGCGTCAGCGGGCCTTCGGGAGTCGTCGGCCAAGTGGTCAGCTCGGGCTTGAGCGCCGTGATAAACACCACCGGGGTGGCGCCGATGTCGGCGTCTCCCCGGATCCTCTTGAGCAGCGCGACCCCGGTCTCCTCGGGCATCACGACGTCGAGACAGGCGACGTCCGGGCGCAGCCGCTTGATCAGGTCGAAGCCTTCGGCGGCGGTTTCGGCGATCCGCACCCTGTGGCCGCTCCGCTCGAGCACCGCCGCGAGGTAGGCCGCCACATCGGCCTCGTCGTCGATGACGACCACCGACAGGCAGAGCCGCCGCGTGCCCCGATTGGCCCGCGTGGTCATCCGACGCCTCCCTCCTCTTGGTCCAGCCGGGCGACCGCTGCGGCAAACGGGTCTGCAACGACCTTCCCGGCCGGGTGGCAGGTTGCGCAGTCGGCGTGGTGCGGGCGGCCCAGCTGCTGTGCCCGCTCCCGGTGGCAGTCGATGCACAGACCGTGCATCGCATCCATGTAACCGACCGCCCAGCGGGGTCGACGAGGATCCCCGGGCACGATGCGAGCCCCGGTGGTGATCAGGCCGAGAGAGCCTCGATGGCAACCCTCGGCGTCACAGCCCAGCGCAGTCCGGTCGTTCTTGGGCTCGCTGCGGTCACGGTGGCAGGTGTCGCAGGACGTCCCGCCCGGCGCCGGATCGACAACCGCCGCATGCCGGTCATGGTCGAAGATGTCGGTCGGCGACCACATTCGGGCGTGACAGGTCCAGCACGGCGTGTCGCGATCCAGCGGCACCACCATGTGGTGGCACAGCCCGCACGAGGACTCCCCGCCCAGCTCGTTCTCGTGGCGGCGGTGGTCGAAGCCGACCTGGAAGCCGGCGCGGTCGCCGTCGATCAGCAGTACATCCCCTCCGCGGGGCCTCTCGACCGGGACCAACATCGGCGACGCCCCGAACAGGCTCTCCTCGGGGAGGAACCCGAAGGTCACCGCAGCAGCGAAGAGGAAGGCGAGGGAGTACCGCTTGAACCCGGCCAGGGCCGAGTCACCCAACCAAACTCCGGAGGTGCGGTCCCACTCAGGGGGGGAGAACCTGCGGTCAACACCGTCGAGCTCCTGCTCCGGCTGCCAGACGACGTAGTTCTCCACCAGGAACATCCAGATCAGCACGGCGATCCCGGGGACCAGCCCGAAGCTCATCAGCAGCTCCAGGACCGATGGGAAGTAGTCGGTTCCGGTCGTGCCGATGGTGGCCAACCCGGCGATGCTCATCCGGTTGAGCACGAAGCCGGTGATGACGACAAGAGCCAGTACACCGAGCCCGGTGCGGCTCTCTCGCAGACGCCGCATCTGTAGCAGTAGCGAGGGCGCCAGCAGGAGCGGCACCATCTCGAACCAGAACAGGGCGCTGGTCCAGCTCACCTCGGCCAGGTAGCGGCCGTCGCCGCGAGCGATCAGGTCGAGCAGCCGGATGGCGAGAAACAGCCACACCACCCAGGACAGGAAACGTCCGAGATGGCGCAGCTGGACGTCCTGGATCTTCCGTTGGTAGAGGAGGTTGGCCAGGTACGACTCGAGAACTACCGCGGCCAGACCCATGGCAACGCAGGAGACGAAGAACTGCACATTGACGATGGGAGTGTAGAACAGCGGGTGCAGACGGTGCGGCATGATCGCGAACAGCGTCCCCAGGGACGACTGGTGGAGCACCGACAAGGCGATGCCGAAGACCACCAGCGGGATGGTCACCCGCTGCAGCAGTCGGAGCGCCACAGCACAGGCTCGCGAACGGTCGCGGTACTTCTCGAGCACCACCGGGGCGAACTCGAGGGCGAGCACCGTCAGGTACAGCATGACGCACCACGCGACCTCGAACAGCGGCGAGTGCAGGTTCCAGTACAGGACGGGTCGCCAGATGTTCCAGGGAATGCCCAGGTCGACGATCAGGCTGACCACGAAGAACGTGTAGCCGAGGAACCCGAGCAGCACCGAGCGGCGGGCCAGCCCGTGGTATGGCTGCAGCCGAAAGACGTAGACGACCGCAGCGATCGTGAAACCCCCGGCGGCGAACGCCACCCCGGCCAGCTTGAGACCGATCCACAGTCCCCACGGCGTGAGGTCCGACAGATTCGTCGTCACCCCCAGGCCGCTGAAGAAACGGGCCGCCAGTGCGACCAAAGAGGCCCCGACGAGCGCCCACAGCACGGTCTTGGTGACCCGGACTCTCATGGCCGCGCCCCTCCCTCTCGGTGATCGGACGCGGCCGGCTCGTGCTCGGCTCGACGTTCCTCAGCCATGACCCGTTCCCGGCGTTTGAGCAACGTGTAGGCCCCCCCCATGAGCACGGTGACCGCCACGAAGGTGCCCGGGACCGTCGCCAGAATGCGCTCCGTGGACACGGGATACGGATCGTCTCCGAGCGGTTTGGGCCCGGTTCCGGAGAGGAAGCTCAGGTCAATGTCGGAGAGGTACAACACCGACGTTCCGCC
>CAZKKP010000253.1:0-4958 GCA_964553295.1 uncultured Thermoanaerobaculia bacterium
TGTTACCGGGCGTTGCTGACGAGCTACCCGCGGGAAATGGCGCGCCTCGCCCTGATGCCGCTGGCGGTGCGCGGCGGGGGCCCGCGCGAGGCACTGTGGCACGCGCTGGTGCACCGCAACCACGGCTGCAGTCACCTGCTGGTCGAGCCGAATCATGGGGCGACCGTGCTCGAGGCGACCGCGACGCCGGGGTACCACTGGCCGGAGGCACTCGAGCTGGCAGCCTCGTTCAAGGAAGAGCTGGGCCTCGAGCTGGTGCCCTGGCGGGAGATGGTGTACCTGGAAGGGCGCCGTCAGCATGTGGCGGTCGAGCAGGCGCCGGCGGCCGCCGCCACCCTCAGGCTCGATCCCGCGGAGGCTCGCAGACGGCTCGACGACGGCCTCGAGCTGCCGTCCTGGTACACCCTGCCGGAGGTCGAGGCCGAGCTGCGAAGCCGCCACCCGGCACGGGGCCGGCAGGGATTCACGGTGTTCTTCACCGGCCTGTCGGGATCCGGCAAGTCGACCATCGCCAACGCGCTGAGGGTCAAGCTGCTCGAGCTCGGCGGCCGGGGGGTGACCCTGCTCGACGGCGACCTGGTGCGCAGGAACCTGTCGTCTGAGCTCGGCTTCTCGAAGGAGCACCGGGACCTCAACATCCGTCGGATCGGCTTCGTGGCGGCCGAGATCACCCGGGCCGGCGGCGCCGCGATCTGCGCCCCGATCGCCCCCTACGACCGCATCCGCCGCGAGGTGCGGGAAATGGTCCGCCGCTGCGGCGGGTTCGTCCTGGTGCATGTCTCGACGCCCCTTGCGGTGTGCGAGGCGCGGGACCGCAAGGGAATGTACGCCAAGGCGCGGGCCGGCCTCATCCGGGAGTTCACCGGCATCTCCGACCCCTACGAGGCGCCCGCCGATGCCGAGGTCACCCTCGACACCTCGCTGCTGACGCCCGAGGAGGCGGTGCGCGAGGTCCTGCTGCACCTCGAGCGTGAAGGGTTTCTCACCGCATGATGAGTTTTTCGAGGAATCTCCCCTGGGGCCGCGCATGAGTCCGCCGTTTGTCGCCGTTTCGCCGCCGCTGAGCCTCCGAGGAGCGTCGTGGCTCGCGCCTGCCGTCGCCTTTGGCATTCTGCTCGGCTGCTCCGGACCGGCCCATGACGGTCTCGAGCTGCGCCGGCGCCTGGCCCTCGAGGTCGGGAGCGCCCGGCAGCTGGCGGGCGCGGTGACGGTCCGCCCTGGCGAGCTCTCGGATCGCGGGCCGCTCGGTGCCGGCTGGGGCGATCCCGAGCTCAGCCCTGGCCGCGGCACGGGATTCTCGTGGGTGACCGCCCGCTCTGCATGGCTCGAGCTCGAGCACTCCGGAGTTGGACCGGCGACGGTCACGGTCCGGGGCTGGCCATTCCACTACGAGGGCGCGACCGAGCAGCGGCTCACCGTCGCGACCAACGGTGTCGAGAGCCTCCCTGCCTGTCTCCCTGAGGGTGAGTTCGAGGTCGCGCTCGCGGTCCCCCAGGGGGCTCTGCGAACCGGCCTGAATCGTCTCGAGCTGCGCTTCGACCGGGCCAAGTCGCCCGTCGAGAAGATTCCCGGTGCGACCGACCAGCGCACTCTGGCGGCCGCGATCCTCGAGATCCGGCTGGCCACGACCGGGGCCGATGAGGACGTGGAGTCGCTGGTTGTCGCCGACGGCGAGGACCTTCTCGTTTCGCCCGGCGCCGTGGCGGTGTTCACGGTGCGCCCGCCCCGGGACGCCGTGCTCGCCGTCGAGAACGGTCGAGCGGCCGCCGGCCGGGCGTGGCTGCGGCGATCGGGACACGCCGCGCCGGCGGTGCTGGAGCTGTCGGGGCCTGGCCGCGGAGCGAAGCTCGGCGGCGGTCAAGACCAGCCGGTAGAAATCGGCCTGGAGGGCGGTGAGCGCGGCGTTCGCTGGCTGCGGCCGGCGATCTGGGTGCCGGAGGGTTCGCCGCCGGTGGCGAACGTGGTGCTGATCGTTGTGGACACCCTGCGTGCCGACTTCGTCGGGGCGTATGGCGGGCCGATCATGACCCCCGCGATGGACCGGCTGGCAGCCCGCGGCGTGCTCTTCGAGCGGGCCTGGAGCCACATCCCGATCACCGGGCCGAGCCACGCCTCGATCTTCACCGCTCGCCTTCCCGTAGAGCACGGAGTGCACAACAACTCTCAGCTGCTGCCGGAGGGGGCGTTCACCCTGGCCGAGTCGATGGCCGCCAGCGGCCGCTCGACGGCGGCGGTGGTCAGCCTCGGGGTGCTGCGGTCGGCCTTCGGCTTCGGCCGCGGCTTCGACCACTACGGCGACTCTTTCGGCCTCGACTGGATGAAGGACGCGTCCGAGGTCAACGATGAGGTTCTCGCCTGGCTTGCCAATGTGGGCGAGGCGCCTTTCTTCCTTTTCGCCCACTACTGTGATCCGCATGAACCCTACGCGCCGCCGGACCAGAGCTACCCGCGGATCGTCGTCTCGAAACGAGGCGAGGAGATCGGTGAGATGCCCGCCGACGGCCGCACCGTGAGGCTGCCGCTAGAGCTCGCTCCCGGGGCGACGGTGCTGCGCTTCGAGCTCGACGGTGAGCGCCCCGAGCTCGGCTTCCGCTTCCCGACGCTGCGGGTGTCCGACCCCGAGGTGGAGCTCGAACCCCTGGGCGGGTGGTTGGAGCACGAGAAGCGCTTCGGTCCGGCGGTTCTCGACAGCGCGCTGCCGGCGCGGCTGAGGCTGGTCAACCGGTCCTCCAGACGGCGGATTGTCGAACTCGATGTGTCGTGCAAGGAGAAGCTCACCATCCCCGAGATCCGCCAGCGCTACGCCGAGGAGGTCGCCTTCGTCGACGCCCGGATCGGCGAGCTGCTGGAGGCTCTCGAGGTCAGGGGACTCCTCGACAATACCCTCGTCGTCCTCACATCGGACCACGGTGAGGGTCTCGGCGACCACAACCACATCGGACACATCAGCCAGCTCTACGACAGCCTCGTCCGAATACCCCTGGTGCTGTCGATGCCCGGCACCCTGCCCGAAGGGCTGCGGGTCGCCGGCCCGGCGGCGCTGGTCGACCTGTTCCCGACCCTGGCCGAGCTGCTCGCTGTCTCTCCGCCCCTCGACCCGCACGGGATCAGCCTGCTGCCGCAGGTCCGAGGCGAGGCGAGGCCGCGGCCGGTGATCGCCGAGACCTACCGGCCCGAGTCGGCATCCGACAAGACCGCCCTCATCGAGTACGGCCACAAGCTCATTCGCTCCGAGAGCGACGAGCGGACCTGGGAGGAGCTCTATCACCTCGAGGCCGACCCGGGTGAGCTGCACGATCTGATCGAGCTCGATCCGGAGCGCGTCCTCGAGATGGGGCGCCGACTCGAGGAGCTGCTCGAGGCGGCCGCGGCGGACGGCCTGGCAGTGCCCCAGAACGCGCCTCTGACCGAGGAGGAACGCGCACAACTCCGCGCCCTCGGCTACCTCCGATAGCCGCGTGGCCCGGCGTCCGTTGTCCGTTGCCCGGTCCCGGATTCCGTCCCCGGACCCGGGAACCCGCCCCGGGCCGCCCGCCGCATGGACCCGAGCCCGAGCCCGAAGCACCCCCCGCCGCGAGCTGGCAAGCGGCCTCCTCTGGCACGGGCGCATTGTGGCGCAGGGGCAGGGACAGAGATCAGCGGCAGGGGTAGCGATCCGGGACGGGGGCTGCTCTCAGCGGCAGCGGTCAGCGCCAGGTTCGGGCTCGGGTGAGTGACTGCAACGGGCTCGGAATCGGAGACCGAGCTGCCCTGCGCCCTCAGGCCTGCGCCCTGAGCCCTGCGAGGGGGAGCTCGAGGACGAAAGTGGCCCCCGGACCGGAGTCGGCGAGCTTGAGGTCGCCGCCCTGGGCGCGGGCCAGCGAGCGCGCGACCGCGAGCCCCAGGCCGAGGCCGTCGCCCTGGCTGGTGCCCCGCCGGAAGGGACGGAAGAGGCTGCGCCGACGGTCCCGCGGGATGCCCGGGCCGGAGTCCGCGACCACGACCCGGACGACCCGGCTGCCGGTCTCGAGGCGGACGACGACCCGGCGCTCGGCAGCGCCGCGGGTGTAGCGCTCGGCGTTGTCGAGCAGGTTGTCGAGGATCTGGCACAGGGCGTCCGGGTCGAGCAGGGCCCGTATCGGGCGCTCGGCGCCTTCGAGGCGGATCTCGAGGCCGGCGCCCTTGGTGGTGGTGTGCACCCGTTCGAGGCAGTCCCGGACGGTCTCGACGAGGTCGTGCGGCGCCGGCCTCGCGAGCTCGGCGCCGCGCTCCAGCCGAGACAGGTCGAGCATGTTGGCGACCAGGCGGCCCAGCCGGGCCGCCTCGACGGAGATGCGCTCGGCCCACAGCCGGGCGCCAGGGCCCTCTTCCCAGCCCTCGGCGAGCATGTCGGCGTGCAGCCTGACCGTCGCCAGCGGCGTCTTGAGCTCGTGGGCGGCGGCGGCGGCGAAGCGGGCTCGCTGGCGGGCGAGGTGGTCGGTCTCGACCAGGATCAGAATTGCGGCTGCGGCCGCCATCAGCACCGCTGCGGCGACCGCCCAGAAGGTCCTCTGGAAGGCCCTCCACTGTCCCCGCCCCGCCTCCTCGGCCGTGGCGAGGGCGGCGGCGGGGTCCGAGGCGAGGACCCATCCCGTGGCCCCCACCGGGGCCGCGAGCGCCGTGCGGGGCGTCGCCGTCTCCGGGACGAAGCACAGGCTCGGGTCGTCCGCCGCGAGCGACTCGACGATCGCTCCCGGCGCCAGCAGGAAGCCCTGGACCAGGGGGCCGTCCGGGGTCGCGATGCGGCGCACCGCAGCCGGCGCCGGGCCGCTCGCCAGGACGAAGGTGTGCCAGGTGAGAGGTCCGACGGCGATCGAGACCCGGGCCGGGAGCGGCTCGACAGGGAGCGTGTCGCGGTCGCCGTCAGGGGCGCCCCGGCCGAGGCGGTCATAGAGCGAGTCGGCCCGCGCGATCTGCTCCCAGGCCCTTCGGTCGAGGAC
>CAZKKP010000253.1:4968-6112 GCA_964553295.1 uncultured Thermoanaerobaculia bacterium
TGCGCAGCCACTTCGATGCGATGGAGGCGCGCGTGGGCGATGCGCCGCGGGCGGTCGGCGAGGACCTCGACGCGGCTGGGAGGCAGGTCCGGAGAGGCCACCTCAGCGGCCATCCCGGCAACGTCGCGGTGGTCGAGCTGGGCGCCGTCGCCGACCACCATGCCCAGTCGCAGCTCGTCGAGCAGGATGCAGAAGAAGTCGAAGCGCGGATCGGTGGACAGCTCGGGGAAGCGCTCGTTGACCGTCGGCAGCGACACCCGACCAGCAGCGTCGACCTCGAAGTGCGCCCAGACGAAGGGATCGGAGACGCCGGCGGTGAGCGGCGAGGTGACCACCGCGATGCCGGCGGCGACGCCGCGCGGATCGTGGTACAGGCTTCGGTAGTGGTAGAAGGGCCGCTCGTCCTCCCGCGCGAGGAGGTTGGCGAGACGGCTCTCGAGCAGGGCGGCCCGGGTCGCGACGCCTTCGGCGGCCGCACGCACGGCGTCGGCGACGAGCTCGGCCTGTCGGGCCTCGACTCCGGCCCGGCCGGTGACGAACCACGCGGCGGTGGGGAGCACCGCTGCCGAAAGCACGAGCACCGCGGCGATCACGGTCGAGCGGTGGGTGAGAGCGGTCACCCTTCGCCCCAGGCGTAGCCGGCGCCGGTGACCGTGGTGACGATTCGCGGCGTCGCCGGGTCACGCTCGATCTTCTGACGCAGCTTGGCGATGGTCATGTCGACGGTGCGGGTCTTCAGGTCGGCGGACACGCCCCACACCCTTTCGAGCAGCTCGGCTCGGGAAACCGCCCGGTTGCGATGACGGTGCAGCCAGCGCAGGATGCCGGCCTCACGGGGCGTCAGCGTGCCCATCGCGCCGTCGCGCTCGACGGTCAGTCGACCGAGGTCGAGGCGACAGCCGTCGATCTCGAGGACCTCCTGGTCGCTGCCCTCGCGAGTGACCCGGCGGGTGACCGCGGCGATGCGGGCGAGCAGCTCCCGGACCCCGAAGGGCTTGGTCACGTAGTCGTCGGCGCCGGCTTCGAGCCCGGCGACCGTGTCGGCCTCCGAGCCGCGGGCGGTGAGCATGAGGATCGGCACGGTCGGCCTGGACAGCCTGATCCGTCGGCAGACCTCGAGACCGTCGAGGCTCGGGAGCATGAG